>NZ_JBITDK010000026.1:0-98470 GCF_044454165.1 Streptomyces sp. NPDC051567
CCTTCAGTATCGGCCCCACACCCTCGACGGCTTCATAGCCGGCACCGGCCTCACCCTCGACACACCAACCTCACCCTGAAACGCCGAAGTCAGTACCGCCGTTGAGGGTGCCGGTGGTGGCGTTGCCGGTGCCTCCGGTGCCGCCGTTTCCTCCGTTTCCGCCGGTGCCGCCGCCGCCGTTTCCGCCGCCGACGCCGCCGTTTCCGGCGTCACCGCCGGTGGCGGTGATGTTGTCGCCGTCGTTCCCGCCGTCGGTCAGGCCGGTGTTGCCCGCACCGCCGGTGCCTCCGGTGCCGCCGTTCTTCCGGGCTCCGCCCCTGCCGCCGGTGCCGCCGGTGCCGCCGGTGGTGGTGATGGTGTCGACGCCGTCGCCGCCGCGGATGGTGCCGCTGCTGCCGGTTCCGCCCGTGCCTCCGGTCCAGCCCGGGAGGGAATGGGGGAGGTTTGAGTTGGTGACTCCGTCTCCGCCGTTGCCCGCGTGCCCGCCGGTGGCGGTGATGGTGTCGGCTTCGGTGCCGCCGTCGAGGGTGCCGGTGTTCCCCGTGGCCCCTGACTGGCCGGTGCTCAGGGCCGGATCACCGCCGACGTTGATCTGTCCGGTACGGGCGGTGTCGGCGGCGGTCGCACGGAGGGTGTCGGTACCCGCGTCGCCGTTGACGGTGCCAGCGTTGCCGGGGGCGGCGTTGCGGCCGGTGGCGGTGAGGGTGTCGGCGCCGTCGCCGCCGTTCACGGTCCCGGAAGCGGAGATCCCGGGCCCGCCGGAGATCCCGAGACCAGAGTCGGCTGCGCCTCCGGTGGCGGTGACGGTGTCGTTACCGGGCCCGCCGTTGGCGGTTCCCGCGATCCCGGGACCGCCGGAACTCCCGGAGAGGTTGCCTGCTTGCCCGCCGGTGGCGGTGATCGTGTCGTCGCCGTCTCCAGCGTCTACGGACCCCGTGGACGTGATACCGGCCCCGGCCTGGTTCGCCCCGACGATAGCCCTGCCAGCGGTCACGAAGTTGCGGGACTCAGTGGTGATGCGGTCGTCGCCGGCACCGCCGAAGAGCGTGCCGGCCGTGCCGTTTCCGCTGGCTTTGTCACCGTAGCCGCCGACTGCTTCGATGATGTCGTTGTCGTCGCCACCGGTGACGGTGCCCGAGGCGGCGACACCGTCGGCGCCCTCGCCGCCGAGAGCTGGAATCCGGTCTCCGGGGAGGCTGACCAGGGCGGCGGAGCCGCCGGTGACGGTGATGGTGTCGGGTCCGGTGCCGCCGTCGACGCTGCCGCCGGCGCCCACGCCGGGACCGCCGGGCCCGCCGCTCTCAAGGCCCACGGTGCTGCCGGCGCCGCCGGTGACCTGGAGGGTGTCGGTGCCCGGTCCGCCGCGGACAGCGCCCAGGACGCCGGTTCCGCCGGCCTCGTCCTCCGCCCCGAGCCCGACGACGCCGGAGCCGGCGGTGACGGTGATCTTGTCATCGCCGTCACCGCCGTCGACGACCCCGCCCGAGCCCACCCCGTCGCCGCCGTTGGCCTCTGCGAGGCCGGGGAGTCCGGTGACGGTGACGGTGTCGTCCCCCGTACCGCCGTTGACGGTGCCCAGGACGGCTCCGGTGATGATCACGGTGTCGTTGCCGGGCCCGGCGTCGAGGGTCTGTCCGGCAGGGATGCCCAGCAGGCAGGTGACGCGGTTGCCGCCGGTCACCGGTACCACGGTGCAGCCGGGCGGGACAGCGGCGTGGGCGTGGGCGGGTACGGCGAGCAAGGGGACCTGGACCAGCGCGGCCACGACGGCGGCAGCCGCCACGGCCGGCATGGTCCGGCCGGTCTTCAGAGAGCGGGAGGAAACCTGCACTACGGGACTCCTGACATGGGGGCAGAGGGGTGGAAAGCGAGGGGCGCCGGAGAGGGAACGGGGCCGGACGAGACGGTGCCCGGGTCGTACGACAGACATGGAAGGGACGGCGGGCACGGCGGCCTTCCGGCCCGTACTCCCCTCAGGGGCGTACGGAGCGGTGCCTGCCGACCGGGGCCGGGTGCCGTCCCCTTTGTCAGCCCGGGAGCGTGTTCACCTGCCCGCGTCCGGGGTGTCTGCGGTGTCCGGTCAGGCCACCTTGATGGAGACGGGGCGGAGATCCTGGTAGGTGGCTCCGGCGTCGACCGTGGCGATTGGTTCCTCCGTGCAGTCGGTGTTCCCGTAGACGGGGAGGTTCTGGTTGGTGCCGTTCTCGAACGACACGGGGACGGGGCCCTGGGATTCTCCGTCCAGCCGGTAGCAGCCGGCCGCCGGGTTGACGATCTCCTCGACCGGGGTGTCCTGTCCGGGCGGGTAGAGGCTGCTGGAGTCGAGGGCGGTGAGTTTGCCGGTGGCGTCGGCGTGGGCGGGGGTGCTGAGGGCCGCGACGGCGGCGATGCCGACCAGCGGGGTGACGGCCAGGGCCAGAAGCTTGCGCACAGGATGCCTTTCGGTTCACGGCCGGACGGTCGGCCCGGCCTGCCGGGTCAGCCCTCCCCTGCGGGGGTGGGCAGGAACCCGGACAGGCGTGGAACCACACCTTCGGCTCCCTGCCCTCTACGCCCTACGCCGCCCACCGCGCACCCGGCCCCCTGTACGCGCGTACAGGGGGGAGCGCCGTGATCTGCCACTACCGCTGCCGGTTGTGACTCCGGGGGCTGGTTCATGCCGAGTTCGGCTTGCCCACGTTCTCGATGAACTCTTCTGAGTAGTTACCCGGCGGGTCGAAATTTACGACCAGGAGATCAGTCCCGTCGAAGCCTGGCTTGCCGGCGCATGTGCCCAGCCCCACGCCGATACGCTTCGTCGCCTTCCAGACCAGTTGCGTGAAGTCAGCTGTCATGGGGTCGAACGTGTTCTGGCTGTAGTCGTAGTTCTCTCCCTCCTTTTCCCATCGGATGATCCCGTCCACGATGTCCTCCGGGAGGACCTGGCCGATGCTCTCGCCATATTCCCTCGGGGACGGCGAGTACTCGAAGACGCAGTTGTCCGCCCATTTCTGGGAGTAGGCGCTGATGGTCGGGTCGAGGGTGACGGGGTCGGCGCCGTGCAGGGCGCGGAACCTGTTGATCTCCGTCAGCATCTGCTCCTGCTGGGCCGGGGTGGCGTCGGACGGCGCCGCCACGGCCTGCGGGCCGGACAGGGCAGCCGTGGCGGCCAGGGTCAGTGCCGCGAGCCCTGGGGCGAGCTTCGGGACGCGGCTGCGAGGATGCCTCGTACGTGAGGGGACCACGGGGTTTCCTTCCGGTCGGGCTGTCAGCTGGTCAGCCGTCGTGTGAGTGGGGTGGCACTGCGGTGACCTCACCTCACCTCAACTCACTGCGGTGCCGGAGCGTCGGATTCGACCGAACGGTGTCGTGGCGGACACGCGCCGCCCGGGGCCGGACCGTTGGCCGGGGTGGTGTTCCCCAAGGGGTGTGTGCTCAGGCCGGGGTGGGGTTCTGGCGGTGGGTGGTGCGCATCCGTACCGGGCCGGGTCGCAGGGTGGCGAGAGGGACGAGGGGACCGTCACCGGTGGGCGGCCCTTCCCGCGCGGTGCGGGCCGCCCCCGCCGGACAGCCGGTCCGCCCGTCGCCGTCCAGGATTTCCGTGAGGCCCGAGAAGGTCCGTCCCACCGAGCACACCCGTCGCCGCCAGCCACCTTCCGACCTGCGCTTTGACGGCCCCGGCCCGGACGTGCGGCTCGGGCGGGGGAAGCGGGCGAGGAGATCCGGAACCGCATCCCATGACTCGTCCGACTCGTCCGACTCGTCCGACTCGTCCACCAGGCCGCCCCCCGCCCCCCGCCTACCGGCCGGGTACCGGCCTGTCCGCGGCGGCGTCGGGGCGTCGGGGCGGGGCGATCGAGGTGAGGAAGGCGTCGAGCATGGCGGTCTGTACGCCCTCGGGGAACCGGCCGGGGTCGAAGAGGGCCTGGACGACCAGCCCGTGGGTGAACGCGACGGCGCCGGCGGCGAGTTGCTCCGCGTCGGCGGTCGCGGGCAGCTCGCCCAGGCCGCGAGCGGCTTCGAGGTGCGGGCGGAGCGCGGCGCGCATCCGGGTGTAGCGGTCGGCCTGGTCCGCGGCCAGTCCGTCGTCGGCGAGGGCGAGGTCCCAGGAGCTGACCCAGATGCGGTTGCGGGCGGTGTCGTCCGGGGCCAGCGGCAGGATGTCCAGCAGCATGGCCCGTACGGTGGCGAGGCCCTCGGCGGGGCGCTCGCGGCGCGGACGTTCCGCGGTGCGCTTCTCCAGCAGGTCCAGGGCGTGGGCGATCAGGGCCCGCTTGGCCGGGAAGTAGTGCATGAGCATCCCGGTGGAGACGCCCATCGCGGCGGCGACGGCACGCAGGGTCAGTCCGCCGAACCCCTTGTCGGCGAGTACCTGCCACACCGCCTGGGACACGTCCTCGCGGCGGGCTTCACGATCTCCAAGTGCGGGTGGCATGCTGCTACCTTACCTACCGAACGCTCGTTACGTACCTGGGACGAGCCGGAACGAGAAGGAGAGAGCCCGTGTTCGCACTGCCGCTCGGCGACGACGCGCAGCTCCGCCCCCTGGAGCCCCGGCACGCGGAGGAGTTCCTCGCCCACATCGACCGCTCCCGGCCCCATGTGGACCCGTGGATACCCTGGGCGACGTTCAGCGCCGACCTCGCCTCCGCCACGGCCGTCCTCCAGCGGTACGCCGACAAGCAGGCCGCGGACACCGCCCGGATCTACGGCATCTGGCGGGACGGCACACTGGTCGGTGGCGTCATGTTCACGACGTTCGACACCGCCTCCGGGGTCTGTGAGATCGGCTGCTGGCTGGAGGCGGACGGGGCCGGCCGCGGGCTGGTGAACCGGGCGTGCCGGGCGCTGATCGACTGGGCCTTCGGGGAACGCGGGATGACCCGGGTCGAGTGGTGGGCCGCGACGGGCAACACCCGCAGCGTCGAGGCCGCGCGACGGCTCGGCATGACCCGCGACGGTGTGCTGCGGCAGCGCTCCTCGTACCGGGGCGTACGGCTGGACATCGAGATCTGGTCGGTCCTCTCCGAGGAGTGGCCTGCGAAGGGGCCGACGGCGGGAGGGGCACCCGGCACACCCGGGCTGTCCGGGGCGTCCGGTCGGTCCGGGACTCCCGGGGTGTCAGAGGCGTCAGAGGTGTCAGAGGCGTCCGGGGCATCAGAGGCGTCAGGGGTCGACGCCAAGGCGGAGATCGACCGGCTGATGGGTGCCTTCCTCGGCGCGTTCACCAACACCGGCGGCCGAAGGCCGGACGTCGACGCCGTCCGTGAACTGTTCCTTCCCCACGGCGTGATCGTCGTGAACACCGGGGACGAGCCCGTGGTCCACGACCTCGACGCGTTCGTCGAGCCCCGGAAGAAGATCCTCACCGACGGGACGCTGACGGAGTTCTCCGAATGGGAGGTCGCCGAGCGGACCGAGATCTCCGGGCCGGTCGCGCACCGGTTCAGCGAGTACCGCAAGTCCGGTTTCCGCGAAGGCGAGTGGTTCGAGGGCTCCGGCCACAAGACCATCCAGTTCGTCCGGACGCCCGTCGGCTGGAGGATGAGCTCGATGGCCTGGTACGACGCGTAGGCGACGGGCGAACGGCACGACGAGCGTCTCCACGGCCGCACCGGATGTCCCAGCCGCACCAGCCGCACCAGCCGCACCAGCCGCACCAGCCGCACCAGCTGTACCGGCCGGTGCGGGAGGGGCATCCGGCCGCGGGGCCGGCGGTCACGGGGATACCGTGTGCTCATGACTCGCTGGCACGCCGAACTCGCAACCCCACAGGAGCCGGTCCTGGTGGCCCTGGAGATCACCGAAACGGAGTGCCGGCGCTGCGGGACCCGCATCGCGGGCATCAACGGCCGCTACGCCTGTCCACCGTGCGGCTGGGTCAACGACCATTCCGAGGGACACAGCCCGCTGCCGACGGCGGACGAGGACCCGGACGCGCCCCGGAGCCCGGACCCGCGCCCCTTGATCCGGGTGCACTGAGCCGGGTGTCCTGAGCCGGGCCGGGGTGTTCCGGCCCGGCCCGGGCGTCGCGACGGCGGTGACGGGGCGGTCGGCGCTGCGGGGAGAGGGCGGGAGGAGGACCCGTCAGGCGGCGACCGCTTCGACCACGCTGAGCACGGTCGGGGTCGGCACGACACGGGTCAGTCGCAGCCCGGCCTCGGCGAAGAGGTCACGGAACTCCTCCCGTGTCCGTTCCCGGCCGACCAGCGACGCCATCATCAGCAGGTCGAGGGTCTTTCCCTGGTGCGGGCGCCCGTCGGGCAGCACCACGGCGTCGACGACCAGGACCCGGCCGCCCGGCGCGAGGGCGCGGCGGCAGTTGCGCAGCACCTCCACGCACTGGTCGTCCCGCCAGTCGTGCAGGATGCGCTTGAGGACGAGGAAGTCGCCGGACGGCACCTCCTGGAAGAAGTCGCCCTCCGCCGTGCTCCAGCGCCCCGCGAGGTCCGGGTGCCTGCCGAGACCGTGGTCGGCGAGAACGTGCCCGCGGTCGTAGAGGACGCCCGTCAGGCCCGTGCCGCGCCGGAGCGCGGCGGCGAGGAACCCGCCCTGGCCGCCCCCGATGTCCACGACGGTCCCGGTCCCGGTGCCACTGCCCGCATCGGCACCCGCACCCGCATCGGCACCCGCACCGGTGAAGTCGTAGGCGTCGGCGATCGGCTGGTCCTCGACCGACGACATGGCGGCCATGCCGTCGTGGAAGACGGCCGCGGTCGCGGGGTCCTTGGCGAAGTGGTCGAAGAACGATGTGCCGAAGACGTCCGTGAACACCGACGTGCCGGTCCGCAGACAGTGGTCGAGACGCGCGGCCGGAGCCCAGAAGGTGGGGTCGGTCAGCATCAGCACGCCGTCGCGCAGCGATCCTGGGACCTGGCTGCGCAGCAGGCCACCCACCTCGGTCAGGGCGAACCGGCCCCCGGCGTCCTCGGTGAACATCCCGCGCGTGGCGAGCAGCCGCAGCACCCGGTAGAGGCCGCCCGCGTCCAGGCCGGTGGCGGCGGCCAGCTCACCGGCGGTGCGCGGCCCCTGCGCCAGATGGTCGGCCACCCCGCACACGGCGACGGCACGCAGCGCGGCCGGCACCACGTAACCGAGCGCCTCGTCGATCAGGCGCACCCCGTCCGCCACTTCTTGTCCGTCCTGTGCCATCGAACCTCCTGGAGCCCTGCCTGAACAGTCGCACCCTGGTCTTCCCACGCCAGGCCACGGACCACCCCGCCCTGCCGCAACATGGCTCAAACTCATTTCCCGACCCCACCCGACCCCGCCCCGCACCGCCCGAGACTCCACCCGACACCCCACCCGGCCGACGGACCGTTCCACGGGACGGCCCGTCGGCCGGGCGCCGGTGCGTGAAAATACGTGCGGGCCGGCGCCGTCCGTCGGTGATCATGTGTGTATGACGCTCATGGACACCCTCGCGCGCGTGGACGCGGATCTCGCGGCGGGAAGGATTCCCGTGGCCCGGCAGCGACTGCGCAGCCTGGTGACCACCTACCCTCAGGACCTCCTGCCGCGCCGCCGCCTGGCCGAGGTGTACCGGCTCTACGGTGACCCTGCGGAGGCCGGGCGGTGGACATACCTCGAAGCGGACCGGGACCCCGCGGAGACGGCCGCGTTCGAAGCGCGCTACTCCACCCCGCCGAAGCGGATGGTGGCCCTGGCCTGGGGAGGCCCGGAATCCCTCGCCACCACCGATTTCGCCGCCGCGCAACTGGCGGCGGTACGCGAAGCCTGCGCGGCCCATCTCGGCCGGCCCGTCGACCAGGACTGGGCCGCGTTCACCCCCGACAGGGACGGTGACGGCGAGCCGCAGGACGAGCGGCGTACGCTCACCGACCGTCTGATCGGTATCGGCATGGGTCTGATGGTGCTGGGCTTCTTCGCCGTCTGGGTGTTCGGCTTCGTCGCGTTCGTCCGCTGGCTCTGGCGGTAGGCCGAGCACACCGGGGAAGACCACCGGGAACGCCGTACGCGTGCATCCCGTCCGTGACGTGCATCCCGTCCGTGACGTGCATCCCGTCCGTGACGTGCATGACGTGCATGACGTCCGTGACCTCCGTGACGATCAGTAGCCCGACTCCCTCCGCCAGGGCGGAGGTGACGGACCCGATGGAGGCGACCAGGGTGGTGCCGTCGCTGCCCACGGCCCTCGCCCCTGAGGACAGGGTGGTGTTCTCGTTCACCGGGCGTTTGCCGGCCCCGCTCCCGTGCTTCCAGCGGAGGGCGCCGGTCGCGGGGTCGAAGGCGGCGGCGGAGCAGGGGCCGTCGTGCACCACCAGGGTCGGGCCCAGCGCGTAGAGCTGGGGCACGAAGACGGTGACGGGCAGGTCAGCGGCCCACAGCGGCCGTCCCGGACGGTGCCCCGGGCGGGGCGGGAGCGACACCATCAGCCCGGCGTCCCGGGCCCGGGGGTCAGCAACGCCCCGGGATCGGACGGCCCCTTCCCCGCAGGCCGCGTACACCAGCACCCCACCGAGCGCGAAGGCGTCGCACTCCCCGGACGGCCTCGTGTGAGGACACGATGCGGTCCGATCGTCGCGGGTGCCGCGTCGGGTGCGGCTTCCGCATCACCTGTACCGGCATCCTCGACCACGTGGGTTTTACACGGTTGTTGACCGTGTGTTGATGAGGACTCCGGCCGGTCGGGGCGGTCGCGCGGTCCTGCCCTCCCGCCGAGGACGGCCCGCCGGTTTCCGGACAGCCGGGTGGCGGCGTCGTCGGCGGGGCGGCCGTGACGTCCCGGGCCGGTCGTCCGGATATCGCCGGTGGCCGTCGCCGCGGCCGGTCGCGGCACTCGCTCGCACGCCCGGCCCCGCGTCGGGCGCCGGGCGGGCCGGGACGGCGGGACGCCCTCGTTCCGCCGCCGGGTGTCGTGAGTACGTTGACAAACTGTTGACCCCTCCTGGGCAGTATCGGCTCCACGGTCTTCGGAAGTGCGGCCTCCCGGCGGAGGAGAGCCGTCACCGTCGCTCCGTCCGCTCGTCCGCTCGTCCGCTCGTCCGCTCCATCAGCTCCATCCGTTCCGTTCGTTCGCCGGGTGCCCCGTGGGGTCCGGCGGTGCTCCGCAGGAGGAAAAGTGAAGCCCCGTAAGAACATCGGCCGTTGGGCGTCCGGGTTGCTCGGGGCGGCGCTGTGCACCGTGCTCGGTGCGGGCGCCGCGTTCGCGGCGATACCCGTCGGCGAGGCCCGTACCGGCAAGATGACCTACTACAACGACGCGGGCTTCGGTGCCTGCGGGACCCCGATCAACGCCGCCGTCGAGGACCTGGTCGCCGTCTCCCACACCTGGTGGACCTCGGCCAACCCCAACAACGACGAGCTCTGCGGGGGCGTCTCCGTGGAGGTCAGCTACAACGGCCGGACCATCACCGTGCCCGTCAAGGACAAGTGTCCGTCCTGCGGCCCGGAGCACATCGACCTCAGCCAGACCGCCTTCCAGAAGCTGGCCCCGACCGACCTCGGCGTCGTCAACGGCATCACCTGGAAGTTCGTCCGCAGCGGCGGCAGCGGCAGCGGTAGTGGCAGCACCTGCTCCGCCGCGCCGAACTGGGCGGCCGGCACCTGGTACACGGCCGGGACCGTCGTCAAGTACACCGACGGCCGCCACTACATCGCCAAGAACGACAACCCGGGCTACGACCCGATCATCAGCACCTGGTACTGGGCCCCCCACACCTGCACGGGCGGTGAGACCCCCCAGCCCAGCGGGTTCCCGGTGAGCGAAGCACAGTTCAACCAGATGTTCCCGAACCGGAACCCCTTCTACACCTACAGCGGCCTGGTCACCGCCCTGAGCGCCTACCCGGGCTTCGCCAACACCGGCAGTGACACCGTCAAGCGCCAGGAGGCCGCGGCCTTCCTCGCCAACGTGAAGCACGAGACCGGCGGCCTGGTCCACATCGTGGAGCAGAACAAGGCCAACTACCCCCACTACTGCGACTGGACGCAGCCGTACGGCTGCCCGGCCGGCCAGGCGGCGTACTACGGCCGCGGCCCGATCCAGCTCAGCTGGAACTTCAACTACAAGGCCGCGGGCGACGCGCTCGGCATCGACCTGCTCAACAACCCCTGGCTCGTGGAGAACGACCCGGCCGTCGCCTGGAAGACCGCCCTCTGGTTCTGGAACACGCAGAGCGGCGCGGGCATCATGACCCCGCACAAGGCCATGATCGACGGTGCCGGGTTCGGCCAGACGATCCGCAGCATCAACGGCACCGAGGAGTGCGGTGGCCGCAAGCCGGCGGAGGTGCAGAGCCGGGTGAGCGCCTACCAGGCATTCACCCAGATCCTCGGCGCGACCCCGGGGACCAACCTGTACTGCTGACACACCGGGCACCCGGGCACCCGGTGCCTTGACCGACCGGACCTGCCCGACCGACCGGACCTGCCCGACCGACCGGACCTGCCCGGCCCTCAGCGGCCGGGGCGGGCCGGGTCGGCGGACCAAACCCTCCCGACGCGCCCCTCCCGACGCGCCTTTCCCGACACAACCAAGGAGCACGGACATGAAGATGAACCTGAGCAGAGGAACCGGGACCGCCCTGGCCGCCGTGGCCTCGTCGATGACGCTGTTCGCCGGGCAGGCCCACGCGGCGCCGATCTGGGACGGCGACGCCGCGAACGGCACGGGCGTCTTCGCCCACATCGGCAGCAACTGCGCGGCGCCCAGCAGCATCACCACCCCGACCAGCAGTTGGCGCGGCAAGATCTGGCGCTACCACAAGCCGGTCGGCTCCCCCCGCTGCGAGAGCAAGGGCATCGCCCTGAACGGTGTCGACCACAACTTCGACCCCGGCCCGGGGGCGACGGCGAAGTACTACCTGGGCTGGGAGAGCCGGCTGTCCAGCACCGTCGACAACAACGCGATCTTCCAGTGGAAGTCCTACCCCAACGCCGACCAGAACTGGCCCGTCGTCCTCAAGATGATCGACGGCAAGCTCACCCTGATCCACCGCCCGCCGAACCAGTCGTCGCCGGACGTCGTCTGGCAGAAGCCGATCGCGGCCAACGACTGGAACCACATCGTCCTGGGCCTGAACCTCTCCGACCGGTCCGGCGACGGCTCCATCGAACTGTGGTTCAACGGGCAGAAGCAGACCTTCACCAACAACCTCCAGGAGTGGAAGGGCCGGACCTGGGACAGCGCGAACCAGCCCAAGTGGGGGCTGTACGGGGCCGAGGCGCACGATGTGACGCATGACGTCGAGGGGCTGAAGGTGGGTCGCTCGTACGACGACGTGAAGCAGTAGCGGCCCGGCGCGCCGGGCCGCTACGGGCCCCGTGCGAGGCGGCGCGGGGCCGGGGTTCGGCCCTTGGGCCCCGCGCGAAACTCCCGGCAATCTTTGCCGTCCTGTCTCTTGCGACAGGCTGCTCGACCCCTTTACTGTCAGGAAACTTTCCTGTCAGTCTCACCCACCCGATCACCAGGCAAGGGAGACCCATGGACATCTCACGCAACCGCATGCGTTCGTTCGCCGGCGCGGGCACGATCGCCGCCGCACTCGCCTTCGGCCTCACCGCGGCCCCGGCCGCCCCCGCGGCCCCGGTTCCGGCCGCCGGACCCGCGGTCCCGGAGGCCAGGGCCCAGGCCCAGGCCCCCGCAGGATCGCCCGTCGCGATCAACGGGCAGCTCAAGGTCTGCGGCACCAAGCTCTGTAACCAGTTCGGCAAGCCGATCCAGCTGCGCGGCATGTCCACCCACGGCATCGGGTGGTTCCCCGGCTGTTACAACAACGGCTCGCTCGATGTCCTGGCCAACGACTGGAAGGCCGACGTCCTGCGGGTCTCCATGTACGTCGACGCGGTCGACAACGGCTACCTGAAGGACCCGGTGAAGTACACCAACCAGGTCCACGACCTCATCGAGAAGGCCACGGCGCGCGGCATGTACGTCATCGTGGACTGGCACATGCTCGGCGACGGCAACGACGCGACCCTCGGCGACGGCGACCCCTGGACGCACATCGCGCCCGCGAAGAAGTTCTTCAAGGAGATCGCCGAGCGCCACCGGAGCAAGAACAACCTGCTCTTCGAGATCGCCAACGAGCCCAACGGCAAGAACTGGCAGGGCAACCGGGTGGACTGGTGGACGGTCAAGTCCTACGCCGAGGACCTCATCCCGCACATCCGCCAGTTCGACCCGGACACCCCGGTCCTCGTCGGCACCCCCGACTGGGCGTCCTTCGGGCTCTCCGGCCCCACCGACGAGTCCGAGGTGGTGAACAACCCGCTCCAGATCCAGAACATCATGTACACCTTCCACTTCTACGCGGCGACGCACGGCCAGCGCTACCTCGACGGCCTCTCCCGCGCCGCCGACAAGCTGCCCGTCTTCGTCTCCGAGTTCGGCACCCAGAACGCGGCGGGCGAGGGCAGCAACAACTTCCCGATGACCCAGCGGTACCTCGATGTGATGGCCGCCAAGAAGATCAGCTGGGTCAACTGGAACTACTCCGACGACCACCGCTCCGGCGCCGCCTTCAAGACGGGCACCTGTAGCGCGGGCGGCCCCGGCCCCGGGACCGGCTCACTGAAGGAGGCCGGGGTCTGGGTCCGCGACAAGATCAGGACCGCGGACAACTTCCCCACCAACTGACCCACTAGCTGACCCGCACCCCTCTCGTGGCGCCGCCGTGGAGTTCCGCCAGGCCGCAACGGCCGGACGGCTCGTCCTCCACGGCGGCGCCGGGGTGTTCCGGGTATGTACCGGGTGTGCCAGGTGCACCTCAAGGAGGTGCGTCGCCCCGGTCGTTTCACTCCGACGTGTGGCTGTCCGCCCCTGTCGTGGGGGTTGGTTGTTGTGGCAGCCTGACGGGACAGGTTCCGCGGTCCTTTCGGGGGTGTGGTGTGCTTTCTGCTGTGGTGCGGGGTCGGCGGGTGCGGTTGCCGAACACGCTGGCCGAGATTCGTGCGGGGCTTCCTGACGAGGGGCGCAGGGCCGAGTTCGACCGGGTCATCGGGTCGACGCCGCTGGAGCTGGTCCGGCAGGTCGCGATCATGGAGTTCGCGTTGCCGGACGAGGCCCGGGAGGAGGACGCGGAGATCGTGGCCCGGATCGACGCCGGGGACTGGAGCGGTGTCGTCGACGAGGACGGGAACCCCGTCGCCCCGTGAGCCGTTACCGGATCTGTTACAGCCCCGAGGCCGAACACGGTCTGGCCGCCCTCGGTCCGGCGGTGCGCGGCCAGGTGAAGAACCGGATCGCCGACCGGATCGGCCGTGACCCCTACGGCAAGGGTTCCGACCCCGTCCGCGGTGACAAGGACCTGCGGACGGCGGCCATCGGCCCGTTCGTCGTCATCCACTACCGCGTCCACGGCGGACAACTCCTGATCACCGTCGTCCGCGCCGTCGCCCCCTGGTAGACCACCGAGGGAGGCCCCGCCGGGCATCCAGCCGGGCGGAACCGTCCCAGAGACAGAAGGCAGAAGGACGAGCTCCGGCCGGTACGGCCGACCGCGCCGCGGCGAAGGGCCATCCGGGCAGGTGTTGGTGCCCGGTGTTGCCGCCGTCTCCCGGCGAAGGGGGCTCGCGGGAGCTTCTCCTGGAAGGGCTACCGGGACCTGCTGGTCCCGGCGCACATCCCGCTCGGCGGCGCGTGGTGCGGGTACGGGTGCTACCAGCGGAGGATGATCAGGCCGGGGTTCCCGGCCTGTCCGGGGTGCGGGTCGGGGTCCAGGTTTCCGCCGCTTCCCCCGGTCCCGCGGCTTTCGGTGGGGTTGATGCTGCCTTCGTCGACGGTTCCGCCGCCGCGGCTGCTGGGGACGGTGGGGCGGTCAAAGCCGACGCAGGTACCGGAACTTCCGGTCCGTCCCGCGCGGACGAAGCCACCGCCGCCGAGTGCGGTGTCGGGGGTGGTGGTACCGCTTCCGCCGGCTCCGCCGAGTTCTCCGGTCTTACCGCCGCCGTTTCCGCCGTCGGCGCTGAGGAGGGTGGTACCGCCGGGTGTGGTGATGGTGCTGTTCCCGCCGGTTCCGCCGCTGACGCCGAGGGAGCCGCCGGTTCCGCCCTGGCCGACGGTGACGGTGATCCGCTGGCCGGGGAGGACGGTGACGTTGCCTTCGACCATGCCTCCGCCGCCGCCTCCCCCTCCGGTGCACCTGTCGAAGCCCGGGGTGTTTCCGGTCCCTCCGCCACCTCCTCCGCCGCCTGCTCCCCACGCGCGGACCTGGATACCTTCGACGCCGAGGGGAACGGTGAAGGTCTCGCTGGTGGTGATGACCCTGGTGCCCGTGGGGACGGGAGAGGCGGCCATGGAGGCGCTGGCGGGCGCGGTGACGCTGAGAGCGCAGGCGAGAGTTGCTGTGCTGACGGCTGTGGAGAGCATGCTTGCGCGGTACATACGGAGTTCGTCTCCTGACGGGCGGGCGGAACTGCGGAGCAATGCGACACACGATCGGACAAACAGGAGAAATGTCCGGGAGCGGCGCGGCTGCGTTCGGCTGAACAGCGGCAGCAATCACCCTGGCGATCCCGTGGGCCGGGAACGCACAGGAAGTCGTCGTCCGTCACTCTGCCCTCATGAGGGCTCGCCTGAACGGAACGACGGTGAAGCGGCTGACCGTGCTGGGGGCGCGGTTGGTGGTGCTTCGATGGCGAACATCGCACCCTCTCCAGGTCGTTGACCGTGCCGGCCTCGGCGATGGCACCGTTCTCGCGCATCCACGTTATGCAGACCTGCCGCCCGCGTTCTGCCCGGCATTGCGCCGGACCGGGCGGTGGCCGGGTCTCTCATCAGCGTCTCCGACGGCACCCCACAGGCCCGGTGACACCCCCCCCAGATCATCCGTTCGACAGAGAGGACACAGTCATGCCGGGCCCGGAGGCCAGCGGCCCCATTGCAGGACCGCGAAAAAGATAACGGGGGGGGAGAGGGAGCCAGCGCGGTCCCGGACGGTCTTTCGATCCGGGATCATGCCGAGGTTCAGGAGGGTTGTCTCAGGACAGGTGCATCAGCGGACAGCCGTCGGTACCCGATGTTCCGGACGCGGCGGGAATGGCGGCACCGGGAGGGACACCCCCCTCCTGGCCGGTGGTGCGGGGGCTCCTCGGCGAGGGTGGGGACCGCTTCATCGAGATGACGATGGAGCGGACCCCGCCCACGAGTGCGGACGAATTCATGAAGCTCATGGGCACCTGGATGAACATCCGCCGCTCCGCCGCTCCTGGACCGAATTCCTCCACGAGTACCCGCTCCTGCTCGGCCCTTCGTTCACCGAACCGCCCGTCGAGCCGGGGCTGGAGTCGCGCGACCGGGCCGGGCGGGATCGCGTCGGGTCGGGAACGCGCCTGTGCACCGTGACCAGCTTCGTGGGCGTGCCGGGGTGGCCGTGCCGACCGGGATGGCCGACGGGCTGCCGTCCGGGGTGCGGATCGTCGGGCGCGCGCTCCGGGAGGACCTGTGTCCGGCAGCGGCCGAGGCGATCGAGGACCGGCTCGGAGTGCTCACACCGGTCGACCCGCGCCGGAGCCGACGAGTGGGCCCGTGCCGGGGCCGCCCCCTCGGAGGAGGAGATCCGCCGGGTGCGGAGCACCCGTGCGGCGGAGGATGCCCTGGACGCGATCGACGGCCTTACCGCCGCGCTGTCCGGGTCAGCCCGGAGACCGCCGAGACTCTTGCCGCCTGGTGGCGGCCACCGCTGACGTACGCCGTCGGCTCGGTCTCCCCGTCGACCCCGGCTCCGATACCGGGGGAGAGGAGCCGGCGGTGTCCGTGCCGCGCACCGGACAGCAGCCCGACCCCGGGACGCCGTCCCGGCCCCGCCCGAGACGGCGCGGCCTCGGACCCGGGTACCAGGGCATCGGCACGGAACACCGAACCCGCCCGGCGCTGCTGCGCTCTGTCCCCGGACCCTCGATGCGCGCAGGCCGGAGGGTATCGAGAGCGCGCCGGTCGTCGTGCACCGCCTGTCGCTGTCGGGTCGGCGGGTGAGTGTGCACCGGCATGGCCGGGACGAAGTCCTGGGCCTGTTCCTGGGCCTGGCGTTCTCCACCCGCGACGGAGATGGTTCTGGATGATCCGGCCTGGGTGGAGTGGCGGGGTGACGACGTGCATCACTGGGCCGACGCCCACCCTCATACGCCGCGCCAGCGGTGCCCGGCACCGGATTGGGCACCGGGCCCGTCCGACTGACCCGGCGTCCGCGAATCCACGGGCGATCGGCTGGAGGACGTGACAGGCCAGGCGGATGCGCGCGGGAAGGGGGCGGCGATAAGGGCATCGGGGGAGTGGGCGAACGGGCTCACTGACCGCCTGCCCCGATGATCGGTTTCTGCGCCCGGGGAAGGGCTATTCGAGGGTTCGCTCGACGGCATCGGTGAACTCCGTGCCGCCTTCCACCGCGGTGTACCTCAGGCCGATGATCAGATCGATGAGATCTGGCAGGTCGGCGCCCGCCACGGAGAGGTGCCAGGAGCTGATCACTCCCGCTCCCTCGAACGCGGCGTACGCGTAGTCATCGTTCACCCCGAACGGGAAGCCGTTCCCGTCCCCATCTGCTGTTCCGTCTACCGTGCGCTCCGAAACCGTGCTCTCGCAGTGGAGCTCCCGCTGGCGGTAGGAGGGCTGCAATGAGGTGTCCATCCGGATTTTGCTGCTGAGCAGTTTCAGGGTCATCTTCGTCTGCGCGGAGCCGAGTATGCCGGCCAGGGCGAGGCTGACGTCCGTGATCCTCCGGTCGTAGTGGCCGGGATGGTCTGCATCGAACTCCGCCTCGGCCAGCGTCCACTCGCACCGGCCGGTGCTGCGGAGCGTGTCCAGCGCTGCCGGGCTGTTCTGGCCCAGCGAGATCGTCTTGCTGACTTCAAGTCGCCGTGATCGAGTCATCGTCATCTCCGTTGAATCGCCGCATATCCGAACGTGCCACAGGGCGGCCTGCCGGCAGTCGCCGTGCAAACCTGGTCGAGCCTAAGCCCTGAAACGATCTTGAAGGTCTTGAAGGTCTTGAAGGCCTTGAAGGGAGGGATCTTGCCCGCAGTTCGTCCCTCGCCTCGCGCAGCTGATCCTGGTGCGCGGTATGGCGCGCGATGTATCCCGCCCGGCGGGCTTCTCTCTCCTTCACCCGGGCAGTGCCCTCGATGTCCCGCTCGGGCTCGTACACGGTCCAGCCGGAGGACTCCATCAGGGCCTGGCCCCGGCGCCCTGCACCGTCGGCTCGCCCGTGGCTCCAGGGCTTCCGGCCGACGGACGTAGGACCCGCCCGGCAGCCACCCGCGACCCCCCGCCCGCGCGTCGACAACGGCGCGCGGGCGGCAGGGCGCCGGCTCAGGCTCGGTGGGCCGGCACCCGCCCCATGCCGGGTTCTGGTGGGCCGTCCAGCCCGAGGTGCTGCCGGGCCTGGCAGCGGGCTCGGGCTCCTGGCCGATGCCGACGGGGGGCTCTTGAAACACCATGTGATCCAATGAGCTTATGGGGGATGCGAAGAAGATGATCTACGGACCGCTGGAACTGGTGGACGGGCGCTGCGGAATGGGAGACTCCCGCCGCCCGGGCGGGTCCTGGGTGGAGTTCCGGACCGAAGGAATGGTCCGGCACACGGGCGGTACAGAGGGTGATCTGATCCCCTGGTCCAGGGTCATGATGGGGATCTGCGTCTACATAGGTCAGACGTCCTCCACCATGGGCTATGCGGGTGAGGTCGGGGTGATGGGAATCCTCGGTGGCCTCCCCGGCCCCTTCAAGGGACGCTTCGGCGGCAACCTCAGGATGACCCTGCGTCACCCGTACGAGGACCACGACCTGACCTTCGACCGGCACGCCCACTGGTACAAGCCCACGCACGTCATGCTGTTGGCCGGGATGATGAAGTACACGGTCGACGCGGGCGAGCCACACCGGCTCGGCGACACCGACTGGCTGTGGTGGGCGGTCGGACGCCTGGAAGCGGTGACGTCCTGGCCGAAGTGGCAGCGGCCCGAGACAGTGGTCCAAGCGGCCCTGGAAGACTGACCCACTGCCCTGCGGGGTCCCCACCCCCTCGGTGGGCGCAGCGGTCTGTCGGTGGCCGGGGACTGTGGGACGAACCGGGCAGCGCGGCGCCGTGCACGCGCTTCGGCCCCTTTCTGCGGGTCGGCATCTGCGCGCGGCGGAGGGCGGCGACGAACCCCGGCGCGCCGTTCGGTGCCTTGTGCCCCGCGTTCACCCGATCCGGTGAATCGGGGTGCAGACCGCGAACAACGTGCGTGTCGTGGAGCCACAGTGGGGAAACGCAGCTCCACGACACGCCACTCCCTGGCGTGTCGGCTTCATGAAAGGCGGCACCAACCATGCGGACGGAAGCCCTCGACCGGGTCCGGCTCGTCTTCACCCTCTTCGACGCCAACGGCAACGGGGTCCTGGAAGCAGCGGACTTCGACCTGATGGCGGACCGGGTGCGAAACGCCGTCCCGGGTGCGGAGCCGGCGGCGCGGGAGGCGATGACGGCGGCGTTCCGGCGGTACTGGGACACGCTGGTCGGCGAGCTGGACACGGACGGCGACGGCAAGGTCGACTTCGAGGAGTACGTGGCCTGTGTACTGGCACCCGAGCGGTTCGACGGAGCCGCCGCGGAGTTCGCCGGCACCCTGTCCACCGTCGGCGATCTGCGGGGGGACGGTCGGGTGGGGCGGGCGGAATTCGTCGCGCTGATGCTCGCGATCGGCTTCGTCCCGGCCAACATCCAGGCGCTCTTCGACGCCCTCGGCCCCGATGAGGAGGACCGCGTCGCCTCCGGCGCCTGGGACGTGGCCATCCGCGAGTACTACCGCCCCGACGCCGACGGCACGGTCGGCGACCTCCTCGTCGCCGTCCCGGCGGGCTGATCTCCCCGGCCCCCCCGTGTCCTTGGGGCAGGTCGGGGACCCGAGAATTCCGTGTACGTTCCGCGTGTTACAGCAGGTTGTGTTGTGATTGCGGAGCGTCCTTGTGGTTGATGAGTGGCAGCTGTTCTGGACGGACAGGGGCAGCGGGGTCGCGGACCTTGCGATCGGGGAAGCGGCCGATCTGGAAGAGCGTGAGCGGCGGTTGGGGATCCGGCAGCGGCAGCCGATTCTGGTGTCTCCCGAGGGTCGTGTTGACGCTCGGCTGAGTGAGTTCTTCCGCCGCCCGCCGTTCGTGGGGAAGGCGCCGGGCACGCAGGAGTGCCGCATCGGCTTGGCCCGACTCTGCAAGGTCGCCGCCGCCTTCCACTCCCGCCCGGCCAACTCCCCTAAAGCCGTTGCCAGTTCACGGCGCAAGTCCTCCGATCCGGGACACTGCCTGAAGTCGAACCAGCCCAGGTCCTCCTGTGTGGTCCGCGTGCGGGAACGGCCAGCCCGTCAGGGGACAGGTTCGGCGGACGCGGGGGCCGCTGGACCGGCAGCGCGGCCCCCGCACGCTGAACTCCGGCCGGACGGGTGTGGCGTCGGCCACGGACAAACCCACCCGGTCAAGGGGCAGTCAAGGCGAGAACGGACACCTGTCGGCGATGGCAGCCAGACCGCGGTCAAGGGGTGACTTCTCACGGTGGCTCCGGCCCGCACGCAGATCCGCGCGCGGGCCGGACGATCGCCGACCCGGCCGCGAGGCCGGAGGAACGAGGACACCGTGCCCGCCGATCTCCCGCCCGACCCCGGCCCCGACCCCGGCCCCGCCCACGAGCACCGTGCCGCCCACGACCGCCGGCCTTCCGAGGAGGTCGACCAGGGTTCCACAGGCCCCCTCCACGGGCCCCTCCATCACCCCCTCCACGACCACTTCGCCCGCCGGACACGTATCCGCAGGTCAGCCCCAGAAGTCAAGGCCCTGCGGCGCGTTCGACAACCCTCCTCGTCAAACCCCCAGGGCCTGGAAGCCGACGGGAGTGCGACGGAAGGAAGTGCTGAGGGCTCTGGGGGATCTTCCAGCGGGCTACCGCCGATCAGCTCTGGCGGATGCTGCGCCCCGCCGACCGGCACGACCGGCACGACCGGATCACCAGGGACACCCTGAACGCGTTGAAGGAATCGGGCCTGGTCCGGGTGGAGACGCGACTGGAGTCCGGCCACCAGCTGTGGGTGCTCACCGAAACCGGCCACCGGGAAGCCAAGCTGCTGCTGCCGAAGACGGTACGGATCTCCGCGCTGCGCAAGCTCCGCCTTGACGCCAAGGGCCGGCCGGTGAAGAACGACGGCTACGACGAGCACGCCGCCGCCGTCACCTCGACCGCGGCCGTGCTCACCGGGGCCGAGTACGGTACCCCGCTGTCCCGGCAGACCGAGATCGCCCACCACCTCCCGTACGGCTACAACCAGTACGCCGACCTGACGATGCGCGTTCCGGACGCCGAAGTGCCCGCGATGCTCCTGGAGGCCGACCGCGTCACCGAGCCCGTCGACGAACTGGTGGACAAGCTGCGCCGCTACACCGACTGGTTCGAGCTCCTGGCGCCGAAGGCCGACGCGAACAAGGAGAAGGCGGCCCGGGGAGCGGCGGTCCACGACTTCCGGCTGTGCTCGCGGATCCACCCGGCGACGGGCCGTGGGGTTATGTGCC
The DNA here is from genome assembly GCF_044454165.1 of Streptomyces sp. NPDC051567. Taxonomy (NCBI): domain Bacteria; kingdom Bacillati; phylum Actinomycetota; class Actinomycetes; order Kitasatosporales; family Streptomycetaceae; genus Streptomyces; species Streptomyces sp. NPDC051567. The sequence goes on from NZ_JBITDK010000026.1 coordinate 20,474, forward strand.
GGTGGCGTTCGTGTTCACCGGCGACTGACCCCGGACCTGCCTCCGGCCGCGCGTCGGGAGGAGGGGCATCCGATCGGCGGTCAGCGATCGGCCCTTTCGCGCTCAGCACCAGACCGTGACTCGACCGCGCCACCTTCGTCTTCCCATCGCTCTCGGCCGGGGTGTGTCCGGTTCGGGAATGAGGCCGGGCCGGCGGGGTGAGTGCGGTTCCGCCGTCGTTCGGGTGGGCGGGTGGGTTCTGTTGGGCTGTGCGGGTCGGTTTCCGGGGCGTCCGGGTGGCGTGCACCGGTGGTGTGACGTCTGTCCGGTGAACGGTTGTCCGTTCGTGTTACCAAGCGCTGTTGGGGGCGGTCCTGTGAGTGGAGTGAGGGAACTGATGCATGGCTCTTCCGGCAGACGGCGGCTGAGCGTTGCCGTCTGCGCTGCTGCTGTTCTGGCTGCTCAGGCCGTGGGCCTGGCCATGGCCCTGCCCGCCGCACCCGCGACAGCCAAGGCGGCTGAGGTCAGAACGGTCCCCGGGACTCCGGGGGTACCGCAGGCGCCGACCGTGGTCTACGCCGAGGATTTCGAGAACAGTACGGGTGCGACACCGATCCTGCTGCCCGCCTACGTCGGGGCGCCACCGCAGAACGAGACGTACACCGCCGACCCGGTGTGGCTGAACCCGGCCCGCTGCAACGGCATCATCCTCGACCAGTCGGGGGCGAATCAGCCCGACTGCCTGGCCGAGAGCGCTCTCGCCATGGGCAACCTCAGGGCGCTGGCGGGCATCCTGGGACAGGTGAACGGCGCGGCGACGCCCGGGACCAACCACGCGGTGTCCGCGTACACGGACGGCGCGAATCCGGGTGCGGACAAGGTCGAGTTCCAGACGGTGAACCCCATCGCCATTCCCATGACCGGGCGATTCATCACGTTCTCGGTCGATGCCGCAGCGGTCAACTGCGCGGTCTCGGCGCCGTTGCTCAAGTTCTATCTCACGGGCGGCGGGCCGGACATTCCGACCTTCAGCTCGCCGATCAATCCGTGCACCGACCCGAGAACACAGAACTTCGCCGGGGGCCTGGTCCAGGCCGGGTCGTTCCCGAGCAACGGATCGGTGCTGTTCACCGGGGCGTCACTGGGCCTGAAGATGATCAACGGCCAGGGCAGCGGCGACGGCAACGACCACGCGTTCGACAACATCCGCATCCTCGATGTGACACCGCAGCTGGACAAGTCGTTCGCCCCGCCGACGATCACCACGGGCGGGGTCTCCACCCTCACGCTCACCGTCACCAACACCACCGATCTCGCCTCCAAGACCGGCTTCGGCCTCACCGACGCCCTGCCCGCCGGGGTGACGATCGCGGCCACTCCGAACGCGGCCACCACCTGCGGCGCGGGCACGGTCGCCGCGACCGGGGGCGGCACGTCGTTCTCCCTCACCGGCGGCGCACTGGCCGCCGGCCAGGCATCGTGCACGGTCACGGTCAACGTGACTTCCACCGCCTCCGGCAGCTATGTGAACGGGCCCGGCCAGACGACCGTGACCGGTCTCAACCCGCCGGCGGACGCCACGCTCACCGTCGGCTCCGCCCCCTCCATCACCAAAGCGGTGACCGAGGCGTCGTACGTCGCCGGGCAGACCCTGCACTACACCTACACGGTGACGAACAACGCGACCCAGCCGCTGACCAACATCCAGGTCACCGACACCGGCCCCGGCACCCCGACCGTGACCTGTCCGGCGGGACCGCTGGCCGGGGGAGCCTCGGTGGACTGCACCGCCACCTATACGGCGACCGCCGCGGACGTCACCGCCGGTCAGATCACCAACACGGCGACCCTCACGGCGACCGACGCCGGCGGTGAGGCGGTGACCGCGGGCAGCAACCAGGTCACCGTCATGCCGCGCGCGCTGACCATCGGCAAGGCAGCCACCGAGCAGGAGTTCACCGCCGCCGGCCAGACCATCCACTACACGTACACCGTCACCAACACCGGCGGCGTCACGCTGACCGGCGTGAGCGTCGACGATCTCACCCCGGCGGTCAACGTCTCGGCCTGCGCGAACACCACCCTGGCCCCCGGAGCGATGACCACCTGCCAGGGCACCTACACCACCGCCGCCGTCGACGTCACGGCCAAGAACATCCCCGACCAGGCAACCGCCACCGGCAACGACCCTGGCGGACAGCCCGCGACAGCTACCAGCAACGAGGTCAACACCCCCCTCGCCGCCCTCTCCGTCGTGAAGGACTCCACCGAGACCGAGTTCACCGCCGCCGGGCAGACGATCCACTACACGTACACCGTCACCAACACCGGCGCCGTACCGCTCACCGGCCTGAGTGTTCAGGACGACGGTCCCGGTAGTCCGGCGGTCACCTGCCCGCCCGGCCCGCTGGCCCCGAACGCCTCGGTGGACTGCACCGCCACCTACACCACCACCGCCGCGGACGTGACGGCGGGCGAGATCGTCGACACCGCCACCGCCTCCACCACCGCCCCCAGCGGCCGGACCATCACCGGCACCAGCAACACCGTCACCATCCCCTACCGGCCCACCCAGGCCGACCTCGCCGTCACCAAGACCGGTCCCGCCAACGTCACCGCCGGCGGCAACGTCTCGTACACCATCACCGTCTCCAACAACGGTCCCGCCAACTCCACCGGCTGGACCCTCACCGACCCCATCCCCGCCGACCTGAACGGCGCCGCCACCACCACGGCCGGCTGCACGGTAGCGGGCGGCACCCTCACCTGCACCGGCGGGCCCCTGGCCGACGGCGCCAGCACCGACATCACCCTCACCGGCACGGCGGCGGCGAGTGCGACGTCGATCGTGAACACCGCGACCGTCGACGGCGACGACCCCGACCCCACCCCCGGCAACAACACCAGCACCACCACCACCAAGATCTCCAAACTGGAGATCACCAAGAAGCAGAAGGGCGCCGCGACCGTCAAGGCCGGCGAAGAGGTCGAATACACGATCACGGTGAAGAACACCGGGACCGCCGCCTACACCGAGGCCAACCCCGCCTCCTTCACCGACGACCTCACCGAACTCCTCGACGACGCCCGCTACAACAATGACGCCCTCGCCACCCGCGGCGACGTCTCCTACAGCGAACCGGTCCTGGAATGGTCCGGCGCACTCGCCCCCGGACAGACCGCGACCATCACCTTCTCCATCACCACCAACGCCCGCCCCTTCGGTGACCTCAGACTCCTCAACACCGTGGTCTCCGACACCCCCGGCAGCAACTGCCCCGCAAACGGCAGTGAAGCCGCCCGCGGCACCGACGCCCGCTGCACCACCAAGGGCACCGTCGACGCCAAGGACAAGGACAAGCACCGCCCCCGCGCGGCCCGCACTTCCTGACCTGTGAAGCATGTGGCCCGGGACGCGAGCGCGCGTCCCGGGCCACCGCCATGTCCTGAACGGGCGGCAGGGTTTCCCGGGGCATGGGGCATGGGGCATGGGGCAGAAAGGCCGATCAGCCATGAGGCCAGGAAGAGCAGCAGAGTGCCCGTGACAGGCGCGTCACCGGGAGCGTGCTGTCCGGTTGAGGTTCCCCCGGTGTGCGGGAGGTGCTGATCAGCTGGTCAGAGCGGGGTGATGGGTGTTCAGGTTCGCTCAAAGCCTGGCGCGAGGGCAAGCAGCAGCCGTCGCGGGCGAGCCGGGAGAAGATCGAACGCGCCTACCGGGCCGTACGCCGCCAGAACGTCGCCGCGCATCTCCTCGAACGCCTCAACCGTGACGGCCGTGGTACCCGCATCGAGATCCACCCGCTCGACCAGTCGCAGGTCCCCCAGCGCAACAAGCGCGTCCTCACCCACCGGGAGATGAACGTCCGCCGCTGGGACCGCCTCGTCGGAGCGTGGGCAGCCGGGGATCACCGGGGTCAACCCCCGGAAGCCTCCCGGACGCATATCGCCGGGAGGCTTCTGGAGGGCGGGCCGGGGCTGGTCTCAGCTGAGGTGCTTGACGACCGCGTCGGCGACCGCCTTGGCGCTGCCGGGGTTCTGTCCGGTGATCAGGCGGCCGTCCTCGACGACGTAGGTGTCGAAGGGCTTGTCGGCCGTGCTGTACGACGCCCCGAGCTTCTTGAGCTCGTCCTGGAGGCTGTAGGGGACCGCGTCCGCGCGCTGGGCGAGCTCCTCCTCGTGCCAGGAGAATCCGGTGACGTTCTTGCCCTTCACCAGGGCTTCCCCGTTACTGAGGGTGACGTCGAGCAGGCCGCACGGTCCGTGGCAGACCGCCGAGACGATCCGGTCGGTCTCGTAGAAGCGGGCGATCAGGGTTTCGAGCGTCTTGCTCTGGTGGAAGTCGAACATCACGCCGTGTCCGCCGGTGAGGTAGATCGCGTCGTAGTCCTCCACGTCGACTTCAGCCACTGACGTGGTGTTCTCCAGCTTGTTCATGAACTCCCGGTCGGCGTAGCGCTTGCCGGTGCCCAGCTCGCCGAGCACGGTGTGGGCCAGGCTCTCCGGGTCGATCGGGACGTGGCCCCCGTCGATGCTGGCGACCGTCAGCTCGAAGCCGGCCTGTTCGGCGACATCGTAGAAATGGGTCAGCTCACCCAGCCACAGCCCAGTGCGGTAGCCGACCTTCTCGTACTCGCCGACGCTGGTGACGATGATCAGAATGCGGTTGGTCCTGGCGGCCATGACGGCCTCGCTCTCAGAGTTCTTCTACGGACGCGGTCCGGCCGCTGCGACGGGCCTCGTCCCTTGCCTGGCGGGCCAGGCGGGACAGCAGCGACCGGAACTGCTCTTGCTCGGCAGGCTCCAGGGCGGTCAGCACCGCTTCTTCGGCCGAGGTCATCTTGTTCTGCAGCTTCTGGAAGGTCTCGATGCCCAGTGCGGTGGCCACGACTTTCCGGGCCCGCCGGTCCGCCGGGTCCGGCTGCCGCTCGACCAGCCCCGCCTCGACCAGGTCATCGATCACGTACGGCAGTACCGACCGGTCGATTCCCAGGTACCCGGCCAGCTGTGACTGGTTGGGTATGTCTTTGCGCACCACGGTGTAGAGCAGCTGGTACCCGCGGTCACCGCGCGGAAGACCGGCGGTACACGGCTCCACCCGCGCCTTGTAGTGACGTGTGAGCATCCCTATCGACCACCCCAGGTCGCAGTCGGCCTCTTCGGTGTGCGTGTCATCGCTATCGCCTGCCATTGCTCCACCCTAACTCTGGATCGTATGGATCGCAACTCAGTTGAAGTGCATACGTTTAAGTCTCGCGGCGCGACAGCCACCTGCATGCCGACGAGCCCAGGCAGGCCGAGGACGCCCCTGACGGCAGAGCCCAGAGCCAAGCCGGGGCCTCCCAGTGCCGTCATTTCTCCTCACCCTCCACGAGCTGGTTGATCAACAACCGCCACCGAAACCCGTCGCCAAACGGCTGTTCTTACGGTTCGGTCCGCGATGGATGGCGGGTGCAGCTCCGTCCCGGGGGCAGCTGATCTGGGGTGTGCGACCCGATGACCAGCCCGGAGGTGTTGTGATGGGCGGTGCCCGGTCGGGATATTCGCTGGTCGCCGCCTGCCGATGGTGGTCATGCTGTCGCGATGGATCCAGTGACTCTTGAGACCGGCCGTCTGGTGCTGCGGGCCTTCACAGCTGCCGACGTGGACGCGGTGTACGAAGCCTGCCAGGACGAGGACATCCAGTTCTGCACCCCGGTGCCGGTGCCGTACCGGCGTGCGGACGCGGAGGAGCTCGTCGGTGAGAAGCTGCCCGTCCAGTGGGCCGAGGACAGGGACTACACCCTCGGCGCGTTCCGCAAGGACACCGGCGTCCTGGTCGGCTCGTACTGCCTGACCCTCATCAGCCGCGGCGTCTGGGAGCTCGGTTACTGGGCGGTCAAGGAACAGCGCGGACGCGGATACTCGGTCGAGGCCGCCCGGGCCCTGTGCGACTGGGGCTGGGCCACCCTCGACGTCCACCGCATCGAGTGGTGGGCCATGGCCGGGAACACCGGCTCGCGTGCCGTCGCCCAGAAACTCGGCTTCACCGTCGAAGGGACACTGCGCCATCGCAGCATCGCCAACGATGGCAAGCCGCACGACTGGTGGGTGGGCGGACTGCTGAGGCCCTGATGCCCGGGCCGATGCTTGGCCGGTTACGTTTGCTCTTCTGCAGGGAAGTTCCCCGCTCGACAACAGACCCCCGATGGCGGGCCGGCGAGGGAAAGCTGTCAGGCCCGTTCGACTCCCGCTTCCCGCAGGACCGTCCGCTGGTGTTCGGTGAGCTGTTCCAGCCGCTGTTTGTGTTGGTGGCGCACCGCCAGGGTCACCAGTGCTGCCGGGGCCGCTGGTCCGGTCAGGCAGGCTGGGGTGGGGGCTGCCGTTGTCCTCTCGCGTCTGCGGATCCGCATCCGGGTTCTGCGGATACCGGTGCAGTTTCGTAGGCGTGTCTGCGGTGCACCCGGATGGATGCCTGTGGCTTCATGGCCTCGGTGTTCCCGGTGGTCATACTTCCGGATACCCGCCGTACCCGCTGTGCCGGACGGGGCGTTGAGCAGTCCCGGGGCGGCCCGCACGGATTCCTTCCCTCCCCCCCCCATGACCTGATGGAGTGTGTTTGCCCATGCCTCTTTCACGTACCTCCGGACCCGCCGCGCGCGGTCTGGTCCTGATCGCCCTCGCCGCCCTCGGACTGGGCACCGCCTCCGCCGCCGGCGCCACCCCCATGGCGGCCCCCGTACGGCCTGCCGCTCCTGCCGCGGCGGTGGTGGAGCCCGGCGTCCACACCATCCGCGCGCTCCACTCCGGGAAGTGCCTCGCCCCTCAGGGCGACAGCACCGCCGACGACGTCCTGATCGTGCAGCAGACCTGCGACGGCCGCCCCTCCCAGCGCGTCACCGTCCAGAGGATCCACGACCAGGACCAGAAGCCGCACCTCCGCTTCGTCACCGACGCCGGCAAGTGCTGGAACGTCGAGCGGAACAAATGGAATCCATGGGCGCGGATCACCCAGTACCGCTGCCAGAACCGGCCGAACGAAGTCTTCGACCTTCTCACCTACCACCCCTGGAGCGGATCGCAGATCACTCCCACCTTCAACCCCAACGTCCTCTGCCTCCACACCTACGACGCCACGACGGCCGACGGCGCCCACATCATCCAGCTCGCCTGCAATCCCCCCGGCAGCGGGGACCGCAACGACACCTTCACCTTCGTCCCCGCCTGACCACCCCCCTCACCTTCCCCCGGTGCCCGCCCGTTCCGTCCCGGAGAGTCCCGTATGCGCCGGGGTGTGGAGACTCCGGTACTGCCCTGCCCGGCGGGCCGGCGGGCGGACCGAAGGCGATGCAGCTGTCCCGCGGTGGCGGTTGTCCCGGACGGCGGCCGGTTGTGGTGAACCAGGGCGTCCGGTTCAGGGGCAACCGCTGGGTCGACGCGGCGCCTGATTCACTCGTGTGGGTGATTCTGGGCCGGGGTGGGCCCTGCGTCCGTGCGGAGAGTGTGCTGTGTCCGCTTTCCCGCAGCAGAAAGGGCTGACCCCTGTGAGGGGCATCATCGATGAGCTCCTTGAGATCGCGGAACATTTCCTGCACTTGCTCAAAGGCGGCTGATTGCCGGGTCACCACAGGCACCACCGGTCTTTCCGCGGCCGGGAGCCGACCGGGGCGATGTGCCGACCGGGGGCGATGCCGCCCTGCGGGGCAGGAGTTCCGGGCGGGGTGACGGCGCGGGGGAGAATCCGCCAGTATCACGCCTTGTGCCGCATATCCCCCGCCATATATCCCCCGCCACCCTCCGGGTAGCGGGGGTCCACATCGGCACGATTGACCCGGTACCGGCCGGGCTGTACGGAATGGTCCGGGGGTGCGTCTGCCGCGGGTGACACCGTTCTCACGGCAAACTGGTGATGATGGGGGCAATGATCGGCACGATGTGTCCGATGACAGCGAGAAGTTCGTCGGTCCAGTTCACGGGTTTTCCTCTTCAGCCGGTAGGGATTGCAGGGACGCGTATCGTGCCTACCGTGCCGCGCACCCGCGATAGTGCCCGTGGCCAAACCACCTATACGGGTGAATCCCCCTGGGGAGGTCGTGGCGGTCCTGCGGCCGGGGAAGGAGCCTCCGGCGCGACACCGGCCGACCGGTCTCCGGTTCGAGACGGCTTGTCACCGACGGCCCGTGCCGACCACCTGGCACCCGTTCCGATGCCGGCCCTACGGACCCCCGCCACCGTCTCGTACGCCGGTCTTCGGTGTACCCGGAGGCGGTGTCTGCGGCCTCGTCCCTTCCGGATCACCGTTCGTCCTGTTCCCGGGTGTCCGCCGTACGGGACGGGGAGTTGGATGGTTCTGGGACGGCCCGTACCGCCTTCTCCTGCTTCCACGACCTTTGACGGAGTGTGCTGGGCGCCGACTCTCAGCGGTGTGACGTGTGTCACGGGAACTCGCCGGGGCGTCGTACCAGAGAAAGGGACATGGACTATTCGGATCCAGAGATGAGGCTGCGGGTGCGGGCCGGTGACCGGGACGTGTTCGGGCAGCTCTTCGACGCGTACGCGCGCTCGGTGTACAACCACGCGTACCGGCTCACCTGGGACTGGTCGGTGGCGGAGGACGTGATGTCGTTGACCTTCCTGGAGGCCTGGCGCCAGCACGGCCGGGTCAGCGTGGAGGGCGGGTCGTTGCGGCCGTGGCTGCTGGGCATCGCGACCAACCTGGTCAGCAACCAGCGCCGGGCCGCCCGACGGCACCGGCAGGTGCTGGCCCAGCTGCCACCGGTGCCCGAGGAGGTTCCCGACTTCGCGGAGGAGGCGGCCGGGCGGATCGACGACGCGGCGCGGATCGCCGCCCTGCAGGGGGCGTTGGCGCGGTTGCGGCGACCGGACCGTGAGGTGCTGGCCCTGTGCGTATGGGCGGGCCTGGACTACCAGGAGGCCGCCGAGGCGCTCGGTGTGCCGGTGGGCACCGTCCGTTCCCGGCTCTCCCGCGCCCGTGCCAAGCTGCGCCACCTCACCGAGGCGGCCGCCCGTCGGGGCCCGCAAGAAGAAGGGGAACTCAACCGCACCGCACACCAGATGAAGAGTGGACCCGCGACCGCGGGTCTGTCCCCCAAGGAGGTACACCAGTGAACGCCGACCAGCGGCCGGAACCGGTCGAACGCGCCGAACCGCTCGGGCGACTGCCCCTGCCGGCCAAGCGCGACCTTCCGCCAGGACGCCACGCCCTACATCGGGAGCTTCTGATGCGCCAGATCGACCTCGACACCCCCGCCACCTCGCCCACCAGGCAGCCTGCCCGGCCGCGGCTGCGACGACGACTGGCCTTCACGCTCGTCGGCGCCCTCGCGGCGGGTGCGGCCGTGGTCGGCGTCCCGCTCTACGAGCGGGCGACCGTGGTCGACGTCCCGCTCCACGAGCAGGCCGGCAGTAAGCCGTTGAACTCCAGCGCGCTCGCCAGCTGGACCGCCAGCCCGACTCATGTGGACACCTCTAAGGGCTCGGGCGCCGCTACTCTGAAACGGTGCCTGGACACGATGGATGGCGACGACGGCCCCGCCACGATCACCAACGCGGACCTCCGCGGCAAGGTCACCTCCATGGTCATCAGGCGTGGCGGCACCAACGTGCTCTGCTACGTCGCCCCGGAGAACGGCGTCACCTGGATGCAGATCGGCGACACGAAGCCCGTCGCGCCCGATGTGATCACCTACGAAACGGGCAGTGCCATCGGCGCCGACCCGGACATCTTCAACCAGGCCACCGGCTTGGCCGGGTCCGACGTCAGGTCAGTCACCATGACGGCCCAGGGCCGCACCTTCGAGGTCATCGTGGAGAACGGCCGCTGGACTGCCTGGTGGCCCGGCTCCCCCGAGGACAAGGGCGGCGTTCTCGACACGGCCACCCTCACCTTCACCGACGGCACCACCCGCACCATCCCCGGGCCCTCCCTGTGAGCCAGTGAGCCAGTGAGGCCGGCGGCCGCGTCGCGCGGGGCCGGGCAGCCTGCGGGCCGGCCTGCTCCCCGCGGGCTGCCGCACGGCGCAGGTGGTGAAGTGGCCTGCTGACCGACTGGAGATGGTAGATGCGCGAGCAAGGTCCCTGCCGGAGAGGTCCGGCAGGGACCTTGCTCTCCGCGTTACGGTCGCGCCAGCCTGAACGGGATGATGCTGCCGGTGTCCGACGTGCTGCCCTCACCGGTGTGGAGCGGCTCGGGGGACTCGTCCCGTGACAGCCCGGTGGTACCGGCCTTGGGCATCGCTGAAACCTGAGAGGGGCCCGCCCCGGCCGCGCCGCGCCTCCCCCCGCCGGGCCTCGCCGACCGCAACAGCCGGACCCGCCCGGCCGTGACACGCACAGCTGCGACAGCCCCGTGGTTCACACCTGACCTGCGGAGCTGCCCCCGGCGTGAATCATCGCAGCGCGTACTGCGGCATGACGGACGGACCGCCCGGGAAGCCGGCCAAGTACCCCGAGCCCCTCCTGCCGACGGTCCCCGGGAACGCCTAGTGCTGTGACCGGAAAGGTTCACCGGCCCGCGACGCCCGGCACGGCGCCTCGCCGCGTTGTCGGACCACGCAAGTACGTCCAGTACAAGCCGTGACCCTCCGCCTTGCGATCCACCGCACCGGACGCCGCGGGCCTACCGGCAAACCTTTCCGGTCACAGCACTAGAGGCCCCCAGCAGTACACCCGCTGTACGGGCGCCGACAGCACGAAACCCCGGGCACGACGCGCTGGGACGACTGATCAAGTCCTGGGAGTCCGGCGGCGACCGGGCCGGACCCGTGGACTCCGAGTTCGAGTACCTGGTCCGTACCGACGGCCCGTCGGTGGTGACCACCAAGACCCTCCAGGAGCCCTGGAGAAGGAGACGGAAGCCGAGTGGCAACCGCAGGTCAGAGCACGGGCGAGGCCGCGCGCAGCCAGTTCGGCGGGGCTCGTCATCTCGATCACCGCCTACTTCGGGTTCGGCTCGGGCGGCTCTGACACGGGCCGGATGCGCGACATCCAGGTTGCTGTATCGCCCTTCCATGCCGCCGCGATCATTGCCGCCAGGGACGACGACGCGGTCGTCCAGGAGGACCTCGCCGCCGAAGTCGTGGCCGCCGGCGCCCGGGATGCCGAACAGCGCGAAGCGGCCCGGCTCTCCGAGCGCGCCGACCAGCTCCAGGCGCGTCGATACCTGGCTCGCCGTCCAGATCGAGCTCACGGCCGACGGAATTCAGGGGTCGGTCGAACTTCCCTACGTTGTCAGCGGGAGGCCCAGCCCCTACCAGGGGCTGCTGCTGCTCGTCGATGTCGCGCTCCCGGAGGTCGAGGGCGGGGTACCGAAGACGGAGCCGCCCGAGGAGGACCGGGTGGGGACGGAGGCGGGGCCGGCGGCCGTACGGCGGGCGGGGGTGTCCGCCGTCGACTGTGTGGTGGTCCGGGCCGGCGCCTCCCGGACCGTCTCGCGCGGGCGCTCGGCCTCCTCGCCGACGCGCTCCAGGCGCAGCACCAGATTGCGCTCGTGCTGGTTGCCTCCCGGCCAGTCCACGTCCTTGCTGGTGATCGTCTGCGTACGGACGCCGCCCACTGTCTCCCAGCGGCTCCTGACCGCGCGGACGTTGGGCCGCCACCGGCCCTCGTGCTGGTGTTCCACCTCCAGGTGCCAGCTCGGCGCGTCCACGTGCCGGACCGTCCCCACCTCGCCGGGGACCTCGATCCGCGCCCCGCGCGCGCCGGACACGGTGACCAGCGCGCGCTGCGGCCAGTCGGCGTCGAGACCGATGACGGTGATCCGGCAGGGGCCCTCGTACCAGGCCATGGGTGCTCTCCAGTGTTCTCGGGACGGGTGAGGCGGAGGGCGGCGTCAGCCGCGGGGGAAGTTCTGGGCGACGAGCGCCGCCAGTTCGTCGTACGCGGCCCGGGTCCGGCCCCGCATCCGCGCCGGGTCGACCTCGCCACCCCGGGCCAGCTGGCGGTCGTACGGGACGGTCACCACGGCCCGGCAGCGCTGCCGGAAGTGGGCCACAGCCTCGTCCGTCCGGACCAGCCGCCCCGAGGACGACCGCACGCCGGAGACGACCATCACCGCCTGGCGCGCCTTCTCCTCGTGGCCGAGGGCGGTCAGCCGGTCGAAGACGAGACCGGCGCCGCTCATGCCGTCCACGCCCGGCGTGGTGGCGACGACCAGCTGGTCCGACAGCTCCAGGACCGCGCGCAGGGTGTCGTGCGGCATGCCGGTCCCGGAGTCGGTGAGGACGATCGGGTACTGGCCGCTGAGCAGGTCGACGACCTGCCGGTAGTCCCGCTCGCCGAACGTCCGTGGGTCCGCCGGGTCCGGGTCGTGCGCCACGACCTCCAGGCCGCTGGGGGTCTGCGAGGTGAACGCCCGGATGTCCATGTAGGTGCGCAGCCGGGGGAGCGCGGCCACCAGGTCGCGCACGGTGGCGCCGGACTGCCGCTGCACCCGGCGGCCCAGGGCGCCCGAGTCGGGGCTCGCGTCCACCGCGACGACCCGGTCGGCCCGCTCCCGCGCCAGCACCGCGCCGAGCGCCAGGACGGTGGTCGTCTTCCCGGCCCCGCCGTTCAGGCCGATCACCGCGATCCGGTGGCTGCGCAGCAGCGGGACCCGGAGGGCGTCGGGGACACCGCCCGGCACCCCGCGCCGCCCGATCCGCAAGAGCGAACGAGGAGCACGCCGGGCCGGCCGCGCCTGCGCCACGGGCTCCGCCGGACCGGCCGGGACCGGCGGGAGCGGGTCCGCGGCCTCCACCTCGGCCTCGGCCTCCACCTCGGCCTCCACCTCGGCCTCCACCTCGGCCTCCACCTCGGCCTCCACCTCGGTCCCCGCCCCGGTCTCCGGCGGGTGCTCCCGAGCCGGCTCCGGAGCCACCGCCACCGGTACGGGCTCCGCCGGGGCGGCGCTCACGGGTACGGGACCGGCGGATACGGGCTCCACGGGCGGGGGCTCCACGGGCGGGGGCTTCACAGGCGCGGGCTCCACGGGCGCGGGCTCCGCCGGTACGGCTTCGGCGGCCGGCTCCGGCGGGACTTCGCTCCGCCTCGTGCGCCAGCGCTCGGGGCTGTAGTCGGGCGCGTCCGTCCAGTGCTCGGGCGCGTCCATGTCGTTCCTGGCTACGACGGTGACCACCTCGGCCCCCTTTCGTCGGTCGCCCGGAGGAACGGCCCGGCGGGTGCGGCCGGTTCAGACGGCGCGCACCGGGCCCTCACGCCGGGGCGAGACCGTGCCGCTCCAGGACGGGGCGCAGCGCCCGTACCGCGTAGAAGTTGCGGGACTTGACGGTGCCCGGCGGGATCCCGAGCACCGCGGCCGCGTCCATGGTCGAGCGGTCGTTGAGGTGCAGTTCCACCAGCACCTCCCGGTGGTGCTCGGGCAGTTCGGCGAGCGCGTCGTCGACGGCGTGCGCGGTCACGACCTCCTCGTACGGGTCGTCCGGGGCCGCGCGGTCCTCCGGCGTCCCGTCGCCCAGCTCCTTCGCCCGGGCGCACTGCGCCCGGAAGTGGTCGATGGAGATCCGGCGGGCGACCGTGAAGAGCCAGGGGCGGCCGTGCTCCGGGCCCCGGGTCAGCGCCTGCGGATTCTGCCAGGCGCGCAGGAACGTCTCCTGGAGCATGTCCTCAGCCTTGCCCCGGTCCCCGCTGGTCAGGCGGAGCAGGGAACGCAACAGGGCGGAGGCGTGCAGCCGGTGGAGCTCCGCCAGGGTGTCACGGTCCATGGTGGGGCGGGGCCGCGCCTGCGCGCGGACGCCCGGTCCCGTCCCCTCGCGGACCGTGCCGCCGACGGCGTGTTCGTGCGTTCTCACCCTGGTCGTTCCTCCCCCGCCGCGCGTCGACGACTCTGGGGCGGCGGACGGCGGCATCGATCGACCGACGGCTCCGGGCACGTCGGACTGGTCGGGGACGACCTTGGCAGCCTTGGCTAACGCTTCGCTAACGCCCGGGTGTGATCGCGGCTCGTCCGGTGACGCGCCGCCCAAGGGTGTCGCAGAAGGCTCGGCCCGGGGCATTCTGCCTGTACGGGTGGGGTGTTACGGGCTGAGCCGGCGTGGCGGCCTTCCCGCCCGGGCGGCGGGAACGGCGGTGATCGCGGACGGCGCCTGCCTCGGCCCGGGCCGCACGACCCCGCCCGGGCCGATCCTTCTGCAACACCCTCAGACCGGGTCCGGGCCGCTCCCCCTCACTGCTTCCGGAGCACGGTAGTCGCCCGGCCGCCACTGCCGTCGGCGGCCTCGCGGCACCACGGCGGCGGCCCCCGCCACCCCCGCCAGCACCGCCAGGGAACCCGCCGCCACCCACCAGGCGGACCCGGCGGCGGACGGACCCGGCGCGGGCGCCATCGCCACCCCGGGCGCCGCCGCCCGCCCGCCCGGGGCCGCCGCGCCGGGCCGCTCCTCGGGGAGCACGGCCGTGACGGCGGCGATCGGGTCGACGGAGCCGTACCCCCGCACCTGGTCCGGCACCGGTTCGCCCGGTCCCGACGTGGTGGAACGGAGCCGGTGGACCAGGGCCCGGACGCCCAGCTCCGGCCGGCGGCCCAGGACGAGGGCCGCCGTCCCGGCCACCAGCGCGGTCGCGTAACTCGGCCCGGAGGCCGTGAAACTGCCCCGGCCGCCCGGCCCGGGGCCCGTCACCGCCTCTCCGGGCGCCGTCAGGTCCACCCGGCCCTCGGGGGTCTGCCCGGACACCTTCCCGCCGGGGCCGGTCGCCGCCACCGACACCACCTGCGGGTGCGCCGCCGGGTACGCCACGTCCTTCGCCCCGTCCGGTGCGGCCGGGGCGATCACGACCGCGCCCTCGGCGACCGCGTACTGCACGGCGCTCCTCAGTGCCGGGCTGTCCGAACCCGTCACCGCCACCACGGCGATCACCCGGGCGCCGCCGCCGACCGCCTCCCGGATGCCCTGGGCGAGAAGCTCAGGGGTGGTGTTCCCCCGGCGGTCGGTGACCGGGACGTCGAGGATCTGCGCCCGGGGCGCGATCCCCGCGAAGCCCGCCCCCGGGGTGCGGGCCGCCGCGATCAGACCGGCCGTGAAGGTGCCGTGACCGGCGCAGTCCGCGGCCGGGCCGGCGTCGAACCGGCGCGGCGTCCGCTTCAGCCGGTCGCCCAGCAGCCCGGCGGTGTCATCCACCCCCGAACCCACCACGGCCACCGTCACCCCGGCCCCCTCGGACAGCGGCCAGACCGCCTCCGGGCGCAGCAGCGCCTGGGGCCACGGCAGTCCGGCGACCTTCCGGTCCGACGCCTTGCGGCAGGTGTCGTCGGAGAGCAGCTGCGTGACGGCGGGCAGCGAGGCGGGGTCCGTACCCGCCGCCCCGGTCCCGGGGGAGCCGGTCCCGCCGTCCGGGCCGGGCACGGCCGCCGCGCTCCCCGGCAGCAAGGTCAGGGTCCCGCACAGCAGGACCGCCGCGAGGACCGCCGCCCCGCCCCGCGCACCCCGGCTCACGCGACACCGTCCGGCACCCGGTCCCAGGGCACGTCCTGCGGCAGCAGCAGGCTCAGCTCGGCCATGTCGTCGACGTCGTCGAGCCTGCTGAGCCGGCCGGCCTGCCGGGTGATCATCGTCTCCAGGACCTGGCGGGCGAAGCGGCCGTTGCCGAAGTTCCGGTCGCGCGGCACCGCCGCGAACAGCTCGCCGAGCGCCGACAGGGTCTCGGGCGGGCACACGTAACCGGCCTTGTCGGACAACGCCCGCACGATCCGCACCAGTTCCTCGTCGGTGTAGTGATCGAAGACGACCGAGCGGGAGAAGCGGGAGGCCAGGCCCGGGTTGGAGTCCAGGAAGCCCCGCATCTCGTCGGCGTACCCGGCGACGATCACCACCACCTCGTCGCGGTGGTCCTCCATCAGCTTCATGAGGGTGTCCACCGCCTCCTGCCCGAAGTCGTTGCCCGTGCCGCCGCGCGGCGTCAGCGTGTACGCCTCGTCGATGAACAGCACGCCGCCGCGCGCCCGGTCGAAGGCGTCCTTCGTCAACTGCGCGGTGTGGCCCACGAACCGGCCCACCAGGTCGGCCCGCGCCGTCTCCACCAGCTGGCCGCCCGGCAGCACGCCGAGCTCGGCGAGCAGCTGCCCGTACAGCCGGGCCACCGTCGTCTTGCCGGTGCCGGGCGGGCCGGAGAACACCACGTGGTGGCTGATCGTGGCCGTCGGGAGCCCGGCCTCCTTGCGCCGGTTGACCTGCTTGATCAGATTGACCAGGTCCTCGACCTGCTCCTTGGCGGCGGGCAGTCCGATCATCGCCCTCAGCTCGTCGAGGAGTTCCGTCCTGCGCTCCACCGGCTCGCCGGACGCCGCGGCCGCGGCCGCCGCGGCGGCCGTCGCCCCCACGTCCTGCGGCTTGAGCAGCGCCAGATCGGTGTTGGCGATCTCGGGCAGCGCGGCCAGCCGGGACGCCTGCCGGTCCACCATCTCCTCGAAGACCTTGCGCGCGGCCCGCCCGTTGCCGAAGTCGGCGCCCTTCGTCATGGCCCCGAAGTGCAGCGTCAGCGCCTCGCGGGTGCCGTCGGCGAGCTGGTAGCCGTGCGAGGCGGCGGACATCGCCACGATCGTGGTCAGCTCGTCGTCCCCGTAGTTCTCGAACTCCACCGTGCGGCTGAACCGGGACGCCAGACCCGGGTTGGAGTCGAGGAAGCCCCGCATCTCCTGCGAGTACCCGGCCACGATGACCACGACCTCCTCGCGGTGGTCCTCCATCAGCTTCACCAGCGTGTCGATGGCCTCCCGGCCGAAGTCGGGCCCGCTGCCGCCGGTCCCCTGCGACAGCGTGTACGCCTCGTCGATGAACAGCACGCCGCCCAGCGCCCGCTGGAACACCTCCGTCGTCTTGATCGCCGTCCCGCCGATGATCGACGCCACCAGGTCCGCCCGCGCCACCTCCACCAGGTGCCCCGACGGCAGCACGTCCAGCTCGGCGAGGATCGAGCCGTAGAGCCGGGCCACCGTCGTCTTGCCGGTACCGGGCGGCCCCGCGAAGATCAGGTGGCGGCTCATCGGCAGCGCGGGCATCCCCGCCAGCTCCCGGCGTCTGGCCAGCTTGTTGAGGTTGACCAGGGTGGCGACCTGCTCCTTCACCCCGTCCAGGCCGACCAGCGCGTTCAGCGCCTCCAGCGGTCCGTCCGGCTTGCGCGACGCGGCGGGCGCCGCCGCCTGCGCACCCCCGCCGCAGGAACCGCCCGGCGTGCCCTCGCGGGCCTCCTCCCCGCGCGGCCCGCCCGCCGTCGCCCCCGGCCCGCCGCCCGCCGCGGCCATCTCCCCGTACGAGTCCGGCAGGCCGTTCTCCGCGCTCGTCAGGTTCTCCACCGCGAGCCGCGCCGACGGCTTGAGCCGGCGCAGCCCCGAGCCCCCGTTCCCGGAGACCGCGCAGTCGTGCACCCGTACCGCCTCCGTGGAGTCGACGCGGATGCCGTCGCCGGTGTTGTCCACCGCCTCGCACCGGTTCAGCGTGGCCCGCCCGCCCTCCGCGACCCGGAAGCCGTACCGCCGGCAGGACCGCGCCCGGGTGCGGGCCGCGGTCAGCTCCCCGCCGTCCTCGACGAGCACGCCCTCCTGCGGCGAGTCGGTGATCTCACAGTCCCGCAGCGTGGCCACCCCGCCCCTGCCGACCGACACACCGGCCGCGCCGGTCTCCCGGACCGTGGTGGTGCCGACGTACACGTCACCGCCGTCGGCGATCCGTACCCCGGCCTGCCCGGTGGCGGAGATCTCCGAACCCTCCACGCGGCCCCGGCCGCCCCGGGTCACCTCCACCCCGGCCCCGGCCACGTCCGACACGTTCAGCCGCCGCAGCATCGGGTTCGCGCCCTCCAGCACGCGCACCCCCACCGCCGCGCCGCCGCGCACCTCCAGCCGGTCGAAGTCCGGCGCGCTGTCCCCGGTCAGCTGGACCCCGGCCTCCTTCGCGTCCCGCACCGAGCACCGCTTGAACGAGGGGCCCGAGGACTCCTCCACCCAGATGCCGGTGCCCTCGGCCGCGATGACCTCGCACTCCTCGAAGGCGCCGCGCGAACGCCCCGTCACATGGATGCCGTTGCCCTTCGTCCGGGAGATCCGGCAGCGGCTCAGCACCGGGTCGGTGCCCTCGGCGAGCGCGATGCCGTGCACCTTCGTGGCGGACACCGAGCACTCCTCCAGCACCACCCGCTCCTTGGAGCTGATGTACACGCCCAGCAGGCAGTCCCGCACCGAGGTCCGCACCACCCGGGTGGTGCTGTTCTGTTCCAGGGCGATGGCGGGCTTGTCGGTGGCCGAGATCTCGCAGTCCTCGATCAGCCCCCGGCCCTCGCCGTTGGCGCACACCCCGTTGCCCCGGGCGTCGCGCAGCACGCAGTTGCGGAAGATCGGGTTGGCCCGTTCGCCGATGACCACCGCCGAGGTGCCCAGGTGCTCCACGACACAGCCGTCGATCACGCTGGTGCCGGTGGACGTCTCCACGATCCCCGCGCCGCCGGGGTTGGTCACCCGGCAGCCCCGCATCGCCAGCGAACCCTGCTGCCGGGTGAGCACGGCCGTCCAGGCGTTGCCCACCACCTCGCAGTCCTGGAACGCCGCCTGCCCGCGCGGCACGTCCACGGCGGGCAGCTCGTCGTCCTGCCCCTGGAGCACCAGACCCGTCAGCTGTACCGCCTCGGCCACCACCTGCACCACCGTCCCCCGGGGCGGCACGATCCGCACGGTCCCGTGCGGGTCCTCGGCGGTGATCGTCACCATCTTGGTGATGACCAGGTTCTCCTCGTACCGGCCCGGACGCACCGAGATCACCGCACCGCTGCGCGCGGCCTCCAGGGCCGCCCCGATCGTGCGGTAGGGGCCGCCGGAGGACGGGCGGTCGCTCTGCGCCTCGGCGCTCACGGTCAGCACATGGCGCGACATGCGTGGATGTTCCCTTCGTGGTGGGCCCTGGGGACGGGCCTCAGGAGCGTGGGCCTCAGGAGCGGGCCGGCGGACGGCCGGGCCGCCTCAGGCGGAGGTGCACTGGACGCGTGCGGCGTCGCCCGCGTGGTGGGCGTAGGTCTTCCGCGACCCGGACCAGTCCAGGCCCCGGTCGTGGAGTTTCACCGTCAGCACGCCGCCGGTGATGCGGACGCTGCCCGCGCTCACCCACTGGCCCCGCAGGGACGGCTGGTCGACGTTGAAGGACCGCAGGATCGGGTCGTTCCCCGTGGCACCCGCGTGCACCGTGTAGTACGCCGGCTTGCCGCCGACCGCCTTGATGTCGGTGTTGCTGGGGATGTGCACCGAGACCTGGCAGGTGCCGGAGGTGACGGGGCCGGTGCGGAAGGTCCAGCGCAGCGCGTTCCCGGCGTCCGAGCCCGCCTTCCCGGACATCGGCAGCGAGAGGAAGCCGCCGTTGCAGCCGCTACCCGCGTAGCCGCCGGAGCCGTACTTCTGCCAGCCCTCCTTGCCGTCCGTGTACCAGCCGCTGTACGTGAAACTCGCGCCCGTGCCCGCGCAGTTCGGCCCCGCCACGGCCGAGTACTGCTGCTTCGCCGCGGGGGCCGGGGGCACCTGGGCGGCGGGGGTCGGGCCCGGAGCCTGCCCGGCATCGGCGGGAGCGGCGCCCTGGCCGGTGCCGGGCGCCCGGGAGGAGGCCGGCGTCGGGTCGGCGGGGACCCCCACGCCCACCCCGGCGCCCACCCCGGCGCCCATGTCGGCGCCCACCCCGGCGCCGATGCCGGCGATGCCCGTGGACAGGGGGCCCTTCCCGGCGGCCGAGGAGCCCTTCCCCGCACCGGCCGTGGCCTCCGGCGCGACGGCGCCGGACAGCGAGGAGCCCTTCTCCGGCGCGTCGGCCCTCGGCACGAAGCCGCCGGGACCGCCGTCGGCCTGGTTGTACCCGGTGGGCCGCGGCGGCACGGGACCCGGCCCGGAACCGCCGCCGAGCTGCGAGAGCAGCAGCGGCACGCCCATCAGGACCACGCCCGAGGTGGCCGCCGCCGCGATCATCGGCTTCGAGAGCCGCCGGGCGGGCCGGGACCCGGCCCGGACCGCCGGTGCGGCGGCCGCGGCGGCCTCCGCCGCGAGGGCGTCCGCGTCGGAGGCCGCCTGAGTCCCCTGCGTCCCGCTCCCGGGGGCGCTCTCCGGTGCGTCCTCGCCGTCGGTGGCGGGCACGGCCGGGGCGGCGCCGGAGGGCAGGGCCGAGGGCGCGGCCGGGGGCTCGGGCTCGGCGGCGGCCTCCGGGGCCGGTCCCGGCGCCACGGCGCCTTCGGCCGGCTTGCCTTCGGACTCTTCCCGGGGCGTCCCTTCAGGCTTGCCCTCCGGTCCCTCGCCCGCCTGCTGCCAGGCGACCGCCGGCAGGCTGATGGCCGCCGCGGCCTGCCCGGCGGCGTTCCCGGCCCGCACCTCGTTGTCGTCCACCGTCATTCCCTTCGGTCCCCTCGGTCGTCGCGAACCCTGCGCGCACGTACGAACGGACCGGCGGCGCGCCGTGGTTCACCGCCCCCGGTCAGCTCAGCGGATGGACCTCGGTCCCCTCCGGCGCCGGGGTCAGGACGAAGGCGGCGGCCCGCTCGACGACGTCCTGCCCGAGGAGGCCCGGGGCCGCGTAACCGGGGTCGCTCAGGTACGCGAGCAGCTCGGGATCGGGGGCGAGCGCGTAGCGCTCCAGGTAGTACGTGACGGTGTCCGTCCACACCCACCGCCCGTCCGTACGGAAGGTGAGCGGCACCTCCGCGACCCGGGAGGGGGTCAGCACGTCGTCCGCCAGCACCGGCGTGGCGAGCACGGGCGTCCCGGCGGCCAGCCGCTCCAGCAGCAGGGCGTGCAGCTCCGGGTCCTCGACCACCGGGTGGTCCGTGGCGAAGCCCGGACCCGTCACCGGGTCCGCGTGGTCGAAGACGGAGGCGAGCCGGAACTCCGGCTGGGGCTCGGGGTCGGTCATGACGGGGTCCTGTCCTGGGTCGGGTCGGGGCGGGTCGGGGCGGCCCGGCGGCCCGGCGGCCGCACGCTCCCGGGGGAACGTACGGGACGCCGGGCACGGTTCAGACCGGGCGCGGGCGGATCAGAACGACCAGTCCACGGACGGCAGGGTGACGGCGGTGACGGCGGCGGCGGCCGGTCGGCCCAGGCGCAGGTGCCCGTCGCCCTCCGGGGACCCGTACTCGTCCCCGGCCTCGGCCGCGAAGGCCCGCACCGCCTCGGCCCAGGCCCGCGCCAGGGCGGCGGGGTCGCCCCCTTCCTCCCGCACCCGACGCAGGTCGGCCAGGGCACGCGCCAGCACCGTACGGGGCTCCGCGCGCCCGGGGTCGGCGTGCTCCAGCTTCTCCGCGACCGCTTCCAGCTCCGGCCCGTAGTGGTCGAGGTTCGCGTCCACGGCACGCCGTATGCCGGCGTCCCGCCGGTCGGGCCGGGCGTCACCCTGGAGCATGACGTGATGACTCCCGGCGTCACCCGCGAGCACCGAGGGCACGGAGCCGGGGTAGCCGTCGGGCGCCCCAGTCGTCGCCGGCACGCCATCGGGCGAGAGCCGGCCGTCGGGCGGAATGTGGGCGCCGAGGAGCGTCGTCCCGACAGCGGCGTCCCTGCCCGTCGCCAGGGTCAGCTTGACCCAGTGGCCGGGGACAAGGCGGGGCGTACCGTCGGCGCCCCGGACCTTCCGGGCCACGGCCGTGTGGCCGGGACCGGTGGTGTCCGTGGTGAACGGGCCGGTCACCGACGGTACGAACCACAGGGTGGACCGGGGCGCGTACGCGGTGAGCGGCAGGCCGGGCCGCAGCTCCCGCAGCGCGCGCAGCGTGTCGGCGGCGTACGACCGCTCCATGTTCTCGCCCAGACCGCAGGCGGCGAACTGCAGCGGCCTGGCGGTGTCCCACACCCCGTCGTCGGCGAGCCGGGACAGCACGACGGCCAGCTCACCGGCGGTGACCCGCTGCCCGCGCCAGGTGGGCGCGCCGTCGGTCCCCGCGATGTGACTGGCGAGCGTGAAGAACCGGTCGTCCCGGGGGAACCGTCCGACGGCGCCGCGGATACGGTCCGCCTGGGCCGGGCCGGTGTGGGGGTCGACGAGGTGGTGGATGTCGTTGCCCTGGTGGGAGCGGGTGAGCGACACGACGAGCTCGTCGATCTGCTCGGCGGAGGACCGCGGAGCGGTGGGGACGGGGGCCTTGCCGTTCCCGAACTCCATGAAGCCCAGCAGGTCGTCGTCCTCGCCGTCCAGCAGGTCGACGGGCGCGTCCTCGTTCCCGTCCTGATCCGTCCGCGGGGTGCCGCCGTCCCCGGCGGGCACCGCCTCGGGTGCCGGCGGTTTCGCGTTCGCCTCGTCGCCGAGGGCCTTCGCCTCGGAGCGCATCCGCTCTCCGCCGACGCGCCGGAAGTTGGCCCTGACGTCCTCGTCACTGGCGAACATCTTCGCGATCTCGGCGTACATGGTCTCGTACTTCGTGTCGAAGACGAACCGCAGACCGTGCTCCTCGCCCACCGGGGAGGTCCCGGCCGTCCGGGGACCGGTGCCGTAGGGGTTTCCCGGGTCCAGGGGCTCCTGACCCTCGTCGGAGACGAACTGCTGGGTGAACGTCTCCTTGCCGGTCATCTCCTTGGCGGGCTGCCGGGGAGCGGCCCCGAACACGCCGGGGTTCTCCGGGCGCGGGGTCTCCCCCTGCCTCGTCCTCTCCGGGGCCTCGTAGTCGCGGTACCCGCTGTACCTCGTGTAGGAGGAGAAGTCCGCCTGGTAGTACTGGTGGAACTCGTGGAACAGCCTCCGGACGCCCTCGGTGTCCCCGTCGTCCAGAGTGGCCAGCCGGCGCGTGATGCCGTCGGACGTCAGCAGGGGCTTGCCCCGCAGCCGCATGTACGCCTCGACGATCCAGTGGAACGTCGCGTCGCGGTTGGGGGTGTCCTTGGCGTGGTGCTTCTTCCGGTAGTAGAAACCGAAGGGGTCGGAGTCGACCATCATGACGGCCGCCCTGTACGTGCGCGCCAGATCCTTGTCGCCGTCCACGTCGCCCCACAGGTGGCGGTACCGGCTCATGAGGTCGACGGCCCCGCGGTGCTCGGCCTCGTAGTCGTGCTGCTCCTTCTTCGTCGGGCCCTTCTTCGGCTTCTTCTCCTCCGGCTCCTGGTCCGGGTCCGGTTCCTTGTCCTCCCCGTACATCACCTTCGAGTTCGCCTTCTCGATGTCGTGGAAGAGGATCGCCTTGACGATCGCGTCCACGGGCACCACGCGCCGGGAGTCGTCCATGTCGCGGTGGGCGAGCTTGAGGTACTGGCCCAGGACCATCTGCGCGTGCTGGAAGAAGGTGTACCTCTCGCTCGGCGCGCAGATCTCCCCGTACAGGAGCGAGAGTTCGGGATAGTCCCGGATCAGGCGGTTGATCAGCCGGTGGGTCGGCTCGCCCTCCCGCCAGAGCCGGGTGAGGTCCTCGCCCGCCCGGAGCTGGAGGTGGACGTCCTCCTTCCGCCGCCGCCGCATCTCGTCGAAGTCGTGCGTCAGCGGCGCGTCGCTGATGTTCCGGTCGCCCTTGACCTCCTGGTGCTGACGGGACAGGAGATAGCCGATCTCGGCGTGGGAGGCCCAGGTCAAGGCCGTGTCCACCATGAAATTCTCCACGGTCGCCCTGGCGGCGTCATCGGCGGGAGACATCGGGTCGGGGTCGGGCGCGCGGAGGAACCCGAAGGTGAGCTCGGCGCCGTTCTCGTCCCGCAGGTACTGGTTGTGGTCCTTGAGGAACTTCTCCAGGAAGTCCAGACGCTTGTCGTACGCCAGTACGGTCGCGTCCGGGTCCACGAGGGGACTCGGCCTGCGGTCGGCCGGCTGCTGGCGGGACTGCTGCCACGTGACGTAGAACTGCCGCAGCTGGTTCGAGATGCTCCTCAGCTTGTCGGATCTGTTGACGTGCTTCCTGTTCTGGACCCAGGGGTTGTATTCGGACTTCAGCTGGGGCGCGCCGACGCCGGGGATGCCCAGGCGGTCGCGCAGGGCGTCGACGTGGAGGACCTCGCCGTTCCTGGAGT
This sequence comes from Streptomyces sp. NPDC051567, assembly GCF_044454165.1. NCBI lineage: Bacteria > Bacillati > Actinomycetota > Actinomycetes > Kitasatosporales > Streptomycetaceae > Streptomyces > Streptomyces sp. NPDC051567. The sequence continues at coordinate 44,379 of NZ_JBITDK010000026.1, forward strand.
GCTCCGAACCCTCGTCCTCCCGTGTCAGGTCCTGCCTGTCGTCCCGCTCGTGGTACGTGACCAGGGAGTTCGCCAGGACGCTCTCGCGCAGCAGGGCGAGATGGCTGCCCCGGATGCCGAACTGGTTGCGCTCGCCGGGCTGATCGGTGTTGATGGTCCGGTCGGTGAGGGGCGTGGGACCGTCGACCGGGTCGGGTGCGGAGCCCTTCTCCCGCGCCTGCGACCTCTGCCTGTAGGCCACCCCCTCGGGGGTGTCCGGCACGGCGAGGGGCTCGCGCAGCCCCTGGGGAACGAGCGACTCGCTGCCGCGGTAGGGGTCGCCGAGCGAATTGACGTCACCTTCCGGAACCGCCGTCGAGGTGATCTCGTGGTAGACGTGCAGGGGGACGAGGTAGGAACGGATGAGCGGCCTGTTGACGTCCGGGTCCTCCGCCTTGTACTTCATGGCCCAGGCGACGGCCCGCGCGGGGGTGCCGATGCCGGTCCACAGAGTGCCCCCCATGTTCGGGCCGGTGGCCAGGACGACCCTGCCGGTCTCCGGGTCCTGCTGGATGTCCTTGTACCCGGCGGTGACGTCTCCCGACTCCCTGTCGATCGTCAGGGCCGTCTGGTTGGTGACCGCGGTGTAGAAGCGGACGTGCGGCCCCTTCTCCGTCATCTCCACGTCCACCTCACCACGGTGGATGTAGAGCGCCTTGCGGAACTCGTAGCGGCTCTCGTTCACCGTCCTGGTCACGACCGTGACCTCGCCCGTGGCTTCGTCCGTGACCTCCTCCGTGACCTCCGTCTCGGCCTTGTGGTGGACCAGGGTGGAGTCGAAGGGACGGTTCGGCCCCGCGTAGCCGACGCCGGGAAGACCGATGGCCGGGGTGTCCCGCGCCGACGTCCCGAGCGACCGGTCCTCACGGTCGTCGGAGTGCACCTCCCGCAGGGTCACCAGGCTGCGCCCGGAGTCCGTCCGCTGGAACGAGACCACCTCGACGCGCGTGTCGGGAGTGAAGGTCACCAGGCCCGAGGCCCAGTCCCGTCGGGTGCTCCGGTCCATCTCATGGGTCTCCAGCCGGAAGACCACGTTGTGCTCCTCCAGAGGGGTCGCCCCGGAGGTCCGGTAGACCCGCGAACCGACCAGCTCGTCGAGCGAGAACGTCATGCGGCGGGAGTCCGTGAGGTCCGCCAGCTGCCGGAACACCGCCAGTTCGGCGAGGTTCATCGTGGCGGACCGTTCGAGAACCCTCTGGAGCGGGTGGAGCTCGGCCAGGACCGTGCCCCGGCGGCGCAGCACCGACGGGGACGCGTCGCCCGTCAGGTCGAACCCCGTGGTGTCACGGCCGCGCGTCGTCGGGGTGAACACGGCCAGGCGCTCCACCTCCGGAAGGTTCCGTTCGACCGCCAGCTCCCTGATCGCCGTCGCCAGCGCGCCGGCGACGGCGTGGGCACGGTCCATGCCCACCTCCTTCGCGGCTCCCGGGAAGAGGTTGTTGCCGCCCGCGGCGACCCGGATGTCCAGCGGGTCCGGGGAAGGGCCGAAGGCGCGGCGGACCAGCTCGGGGAACAGTTCCCTCGCGAGACCCCGGACGACCGTCCGGCCCTCCTCGGTGAGGGTCTTCTCGCCCTTGCCGAAATCGATGGTCCATTGTCTGGGGACGAGACCGGCCGAGGTCATGCTGAACGAGGAGGACTCCGTCTCCCCGTCCTCGTCGCCGAACCTGACGGCGTCCTCGTGCGCGGGACCGTCGTCGCGCGTGGTGCGCACGGCGTCGGCGGGGGCCCCGTCGTCCCCGACGGGGGTGCTCACGGCGGTGTGCCCGGGCGCGCCGGTGTCGCTGTAGCGGTGCCAGTCCGCGCCGTCGCCGAGGACGGTGACCTTTCCGTCGGCGGTGACGCCCACGTGGCGGGCCGTGAACAGCCCCTCGCCGCCCGGCACGTACCAGACGGGGGCGTCGGCGGCGAGCGCGGTGAGGGGACCGTTCTCCGTGCCCGTCGCGGCACGGTGCTTCCACAGACCGCTCATGACGGTCCTGACGGTGGCCTCGTGGACGGGGGCGGCCAGGTCGCAGCCGGTGAACCGGATCTCGGTGATCCCGTCGAGCCTGCCGTCGTCGTGGGCGTCGGTGAGGGCCTTGAGGACGGCGTCCGGGTCGTGCGGGGCGTTCGGGTCGGTGTGCGTGCCGACGACGAAGACACCGGGGCGCGGCGGCAGGGAGGCGAGCACCCTGGACTGGGCGGCGTTCATGGGGCCGACGGCGATGCCGGTGGGGGTCTGCCGCACGGGCAGGCGGCGGGTGAACTCGCCGATGGCCGTCTCCAGCTTCCGCACCAGCGACGGAGCGTCGTCCGGCCAGAAGTCCGGTGCGCCGACGTCCTCGCCCCACAGCGCGGGCGGATAGCCCTGGTCCACCAGGAGGCGCTGGGCCATGACCCCGAGGGCGGTGGAGACGTCGGTGTCCGACGGCGGAAGGTTCTCGGGCTTCCGGAGCTTCAGGAGGAGGTCGGCCAGGGCCGTCAGGCGGGTTCCGTCGCCCGGGTCACCGGCCAGGGCGGTGTCGTAGGCGTCGAAGGCGGAGTCGAGGCTCTGCCGCAGGGGGTCGGGCGCGGGGACGTCCGGGTCCATGCCGTACCAGCGTTCCATGATGGAGCCGAGTTCGTCCCACACGCCGGTCTGCGGGTCCTGGACGGCGTCGTCCGGCCGGGTGACGCGCTCGTGCAGGTCCAGGTAGGAGTCGGCGTTCAGCCGGCGCCAGTCGCGGCTGGTGTTCCCGCCGTCGCCGAGCGCCTCCCGCAGCAGCCCGGCCGCACGGCCGGTCGGAGCGGGCGTCGCGTCCAGGAGCACCGTCAGCTCGCTGTCGGGGAGCGCGCGCAGAGTGCGCCGCACCGGCGACGGGGCGGGCAGCGTGTCCGGCGTCCGCTCGTGGGCTTCGAGCCCCAGGGCGACCTCGTCCGGGAACCTCCCGCCGGGCATGGCCTCCCGCAGCGTGTTCTCGGTCAGCGGCGCGAGCGAGCGGAACCTGCCCCAGTCGTCGGTGTACGACAGGACATCGGCGTACGGCGGGGCACCGGCGGGCCGCGGCTGCCTGGCCGGCACGTCCCGCTCGAACGCCTCGGACGCCGTCATGACCTCGTGGAAGGTGTGGTGGCCGATCGGGAGCATGTCCGCCATCAGGGCGAGCCGCACCAGCTGGAAATCGACGGGGACATTCCACTTCTTGGCCATGGCGTGGACGACCGTCAGCGCGAAGTACGTCGTGTTGGACGTGCCCGCGCTCATCAGACCACCGGTCGCCTCGGCCGTCACCTGGCTCTTGGTCCGCAGGGCGATCTGCCGGTGCCGCTCACCCGGCTCCCACGTCAGCCGGCCTTCCTCCAGCGCGTGGACGCGCTCGCGTTCGCTGAGGGGCGGAACGGCCTCCTCGGGCCGCAGCTCAGTGCGCCTGCGGTGGTCCTGGGCGCGCAGCAGCGCCTCCAGGCCGGGGTTGTCCGCCTCCTCCTTCCGCAACCGCTCCTGTTCCCGCTTGATGTTCTGGACGACGTCGGCGTCCTGCTGGATCCGCTGGGCCTCCGGCGTGTCGTGCGCGCTCCGCTCGCGCGTGAGGATCTCCGGTTCCGGCTTCTTCAGCCCCAGCCGCTCCCTGACGGGGCCGTGGACCCCGGTGACGAGCAGGTGCATCCGCTCGCGGATGTTCCCGTTCCTGACGACCTCCTCCAGCGTCCTGAGGTCGTCGCCGACCGACCCGCTGCCGGTGTTCTGCGCGGTGCCGAGTCTGCGGCGCTCGTCGGCCGACAAGTGGTTCCAGGCCGCCTCCACCAGCGCCCGCACCTGCCGCTGGACGTCCTCCCGCCCGGTGAGGTATTCGCCGAGGGCACGTTCGGCGTCGCGCGACGCCTCCGCGTACGCCTCACGGACCGCCGTCCGGACGACGGTGTGGTGCTCGTCGTGGCCGGGGTTGGCGTACAGCGCCTGCCCGACGCGGCTCAGCACGGCGAGCGGCAGGGGCTGTTCCGGGCTGCCCGGGGGCCGCAGACCCCGTTCGAGAGCCTGGAGCGGGCCGATCGTGCCGGCCGGGCCGGTGAGCGTCACCGCCGCCAGCCGGTCCTTGCCGACCAGCAGCCGTCCGTCCCCCGTGCCGACGGCGTGCCCGGCGGGAACCCGTACCGCCAGCCAGTGCTCCGTACCGGGCGGGAGGTCCTTGGTGAGGGTGGTGTACGGCCGGTCGTCGGTGCGCAGGAGCCGGTCCGCCCGGCCCACCAGCCCGAGCGGGGACTCCGGGAGCACCAGATAGGCGGTGGTCTCCTCCCGCGTGCGCGCGCCGAGGGCGTCCAGTTCCGCCCGCCAGTCACCCGGTTCGGGCGCCGCGTCCCCGTCCCCGTCGCGAGCGGGGCCGTCCTGCGGCGCGGGGGTGTGCGTGGCGACGGGCGCGCCGGAGGCCGCGGGGGAGGCCGCGGGGGAGGTCGCGGGGACGGAGGTGCCGGTCGCCCGGTCGTCCGGCGGCGTGACCTCGGGCGTGCCGCCGTCGGCAGGGGCCGAGGTGGGCGGGCGGGACCAGGAGGGACGGGCGTCCATGACGGCACGGGCGACGGAGGTCGCGAAGGTCAGGACGCGGGTGTTCCTCATCTTGGCGATCTTGGGCGCCTGCCAGGCCGGCTTGGCGTGGAGCTTGGCCGGCAGGGGTACCGGGGTGATGCCGAGGTCCAGGAGCATCCGCGGGACCAGGAACCGGGAGTGGGCGGTCAGCGCGTTCTCCGGCGACCCGGTGAGGCCGCCGGTCGCGTGCAGCGTCAGGACCGTGTCGGCGACGGCCTTCAGCTGCTCCACGCGGGTGGTGGCCCTCTTCAGGGCCTCCCCGTACTCCTCGAAGACGCGGTCGAGGGTCTCCCGCACCTCCGTGCCGGGATCGTCGAGCGGGCCGCCCTCGACCCGGGAGCGCAGGGTGAGGTACGCCTCGCTGCCCAGGGTGTGCCAGGGACTCCCCGGGAGGTGTGCGCCGTCCAGCAGCTCGCGGAGCAGGGCCCCCCGGCTCTCGTCCGGGTCCTGGAGCAGTTCCGACAGGGCCCCGTCGGACGGGGTCGGTGCCGGTGCGACCGTGAGTGCGCCGGTGAGGGGAGCGTTCCCGGCATCCGTGACATCGGCCATGCCGAGGGTCAGCTCGGCCGTCAGGAAGCCCGTCTCGTTCTTCTTCCAGAACGTCGTGGCGCGGGCCGCGTCGGGCAGCCGGGCCGGGGGGAAACCCTGGTCCAGGAGCAGCCGCTGCAGCAGGATCTGGACGTCCGGCGTCAGCGGCCCCTCCTCCGCGTCGGCGTGGAGCTCCCGGACCAGGGTCACGACGGCTTCCAGGCGTCCGGCGGCGTCGGTGGAGAGCTCGGGCGGGTAGGCCGAGAAGGCTTCCTCGACGGCCTCGGCCGACAGGTCGTTCCCCTCGTCCCCGAGCAGCCGGTTCCGCAGTTCCCGGTACGTCCTCGCGTCCATCGTGTGCCAGGCGTCGCCCGGGGAGCGCCGGGTCTCCGTCACTTCGGCGAGCAGGTCCGCCGCCGCGGGATCGGACAGCAGGGCCGTCCATCGCTCGCGCGGCAGGTGGTGGGACAGAGCGTCCGGAAGGCCGTTGTTCCGGCCGAACTTGACGGCGTCCGGGTGTTCCGCGTCGATCGCGGGCGTACGGAAGAGGAAACGGACCGCGTCGTCGGGGAGGGCGTCGGGGCCGGGGGTCGTACGGACGGGTGTGTGGTCCGGGCCGCCGCTGTCGCCGTACACGTGCCAGGCGCCCTCGTCCACGACGGCGATCTTCCCGTCCGGGGTGAGCCCGATGTGCCGGGCCGTGAGCAGGTGGCCGCCCGCTGTGTCGCCGCCTGTCGTGGGCACGTACCAGACGGGGGCGTCGGCGGCGCGGGCCGTGAGCGGGTCGGGGGCCGTCGTGCCCGTCGTGGCGCGGTGTTTCCACAGGCCGCTCATGACGGTCCTGACGGTGTTCTCGTGGACGGGGGAGGCGAGGTCGCAGGCGGTGAACTGGATCTCGGTGATCCCGTCGAGCCTGCCGTCGTCGTGGGCGTCGGTGAGGGCCTTGAGGACGGCGTCCGGGTCGTGGGGGGTGCGGGGGTCGGTGTGCGTGCCGACGACGAAGACGCCGGGGCGCGGGGGGAACGCCTGGAGCGCGGCGGCCTGGGCGGGGGTGAGGACGCCGACGGCGATGCCGGAGGGGATGTCCCGGACCGGGGCGTCGGGCGGCGGGGTGGTGCCGTCGCCCCCGTCGCCCCCGTCATCGTCGGGGCGGTGGTTGCCGTCGCCGTCGCCGACCGGGGTCATGGTGTCGTCGGTGGCCGTGATGTTGTCGGGGACCGTGGTGTCGTCGTAGGGGAGCAGGTAGTCGAGCCCCTCGGCGGCGGCCCTGTCCTTCTCGGCCTGGAGCGGGTGGGGCCGGGGGCCCGTCGTCGCCTCGGCCTGCGCCGGCACCTCCGTACGTGAGGGGGAACCGGTCTCCTGCGGTACGGATGTGGTGAACCGGTCGCCGCCGCCCTGGGTCACGGGGCGGGCCGTGGCCTGGTCCTGGTCCTGGTTCTGGTCGGTCAGGTCCGGGGTCAGGCTCTCCGTGTCGCCGCCCAGCAGGGAGGAGAGGTCCGACGAGACGGTGGCCCGGGACGGCTCGACGGCCGTGTCCGAGCCCTCCTCACCCTCCTTCTTCCCGCCGTCGTCCGTGGACGTGTCACCGTCGGACTCGGTCCGGAACAGCGGGTCCTTGGCGATCTCGTCGCCGAACGACGGACCCAGGTCCAGATCGAGCGGCGTGAAGGCACCGCCACCGTCGCTCTCGACCGTGACGTCCGGCCGCTGGGGCAGGTCGGCGAAGAAGGGGGTGCCGGTGATGGGGTTGGAGAAGACCCACTTCACCATGTCCTTCATGTCACGGGTGAAGCTCGGGTCCTGCACCTCGGAAGTGGGGCGGGGGACCGGCCACGGTGCCGGGTTGCCCGTCATGTTCGCCACGAACGAGGCGATGTTGATGGGGTGCAGCAGCCCGAAGTACTTGCTGTCGTGCGGGTTCTCGGCGTGCTGGTGGCTGAGGACCCAGTTCTGGTACCTCACCATGATCGGTTCGAACGCCCGGTGCAGGCCGTGGCTCAGCGCGCCCATGGCCACGCCGGCGGCGAACGGGCCGCCGCTGACCGTGAACGTGCCGTCGCCGAAGATCAGGTTGTAGAAGCCCTCGCTCAGCATCTCGTTCGTGCCCTCGTTGAGGAGGGACGCGACGGCTCCGCCGAGCTGGTACATCGGGTTGCCCTGGAGCGGGTTCTCCTGCTTGAAGATACGGGCCAGGGTGTTGCTGTGCTCGGAGCGGGCGAACAGGTTCGGCATCGAGTCGGCGAGACTCTTGAGCGGCGCCAGCCGGCCGAAGTCCCCCATCGCCTTGGTGAGCAGCTCGGGCAGCTCGGTGTGGTCCGCGCCGAGCCGGACCCACTTGCGGGTCAGCATCTCTCCGAACGCCTCGCCCGCCTCCCTGGCACCCGCTTTCCCGAGGTGCTCGGAGAAGACGTCGCCCATCTTCTTGGAGAACGAGTCCGCGATGGTGCCCTCGCCGAACCGCATGAACCCGGTCTCCAGATTGCGGCTGACGCCGCCGAGGAGTTCGCCGACGTCCTTGGCGAAGGCCGACCGGGCCTCCTTGGTGGCGAGGAGGTCGTCCAGCGGGGTCCCGGCGTCGCCCACGGCCCGGCCGGCCGTCGACGCGTCGGGGGCCTTGGCGGACGCCCCCGCCGACGGCGTGTCCCCGGCGGTGGCCTTGCCCGCGCCGGGGGCCTCGTTGCCGCCGACGGTCTCCGTCTTGTTCGCGGCCGGAACGTCGGCCTTGCCCGTGGCGGGCGTGTCCGTCTTGCCGGTGGCCGGAGCGTCTCCCTTGCCCGTGGTGGGTATGTCGCCCTTGCCCGTCGTCGGGACGTCGCTCTTGCCTGTGGTGGGTGCGCCTCCCTTGCCCGTCGTCGGGACGTCTCCCTTGCCCGTGGTCGGAGTGTTCCCCTTGCCCGGGGCGGGAGCCCCCGTCGTCCCCGTCGCGGGCGCGTTCGGCTTGTCCTTGGCCGTGGCGCCGCCCGGCGTCTCCGGCTTCGGCCTGCCGGTGGCGGGCGGGGGCACGATGCCGTCGCCGACGGTCTTCGGCGGGACCGGGGGAGGCGTCACGTCGTTCGGCGCCTTGTTGGGCGGGGTCGGCGGCAGGTCCTTGTCCGTCTTGGACGCGAGGTCGTCCAGCTTCGACTTCGATCCCGCCCCTCCCGCCCCTCCCGCCGCGCCCGCCCCGCCCGTCGGAACGTCGGGCTTCGGGTTCGGCGTGATGTCGTCCAGCTTGTCGTCGATCTTGTTCAGCACGTCGTCGACCCGCTTGCTGATGATCGAGCCGGGGGTCTTGCCGCCGAGGAGCCTGCCGAGCAGGTTGCCGCCGTAGTGGGAGAGGATCTCCAGCGGACCGGCGACCACGCCGCTCAGCGCGCCCTGCTTGATGGAGTCGAGCAGCGACTCCGTGTTCCAGCTCGTGGTGTGGCCCGCGTTGAGCTGGTAGAGCTGGATCACCGTGTCCTGGAAGATGCCGCCGATGATGCCGATGAAGGTCTGGCTGATGATCGTCTGGAGCAGCCACCGGAGGAGCTGGTGGAGGCCCTCGCGGGTCGCCGCGAACAGCGCCGACACCGGGCCCCACACCGCGCCGAAGGTGAAGGGCGAGAAGAGGGTGGCGAACAGGATCTCGGCCAGCAGCTGCACGAGCTGGAGGATCGCCATGATCTTCGTGTACTCGACCTGGTTGGCGACCTTCAACGCCACCTCGGACAGCTGACGGGACAGCTCCGCCGTCTGCTCCAGCTGGTTCGCGCCCGCCGTCTGGCCCGTCAGGTCCCTCATCGCGACCAGGAACGAGTCGGCGGCCTCGCCGTCGAAGTCGTTCTTGACGATCGGGATGAGCTCGATGACGTACCCGGACAGTGTCTCCAGGTCCCGCGCGATGGAACCGTAGTGCTCCGACACCCGCCGCATGAGGTCCTCGTCGGCCTCGGGCCACTCCATGCCCGACACGAAGGCGAGGAAGTCGGCGATCCCTTCCGGCGGGTTGATGGCCATGACGTGGAGGTCCTCTGATCGGCGGACGGCTGTGCCCGGGAGAACGGGGACAGCCGTCCGAGCGGTTCAGAGGAAGGCTCGCCCGCCGCCCGCCCGGGCCGACCGACCTCAGAAGCCGTCCCCCGGGCCGACCGACCTCAGAAGCCGTCCCCCGGGCCGGCCTGCCTCAGAAGCCGTCCGCCTGGGACCCTGCCTCCTCGTCCGACTTCGCCATCGTGTCGGACGTCTCCTTCCCGGCGTCCGTCACCGCGCCCAGCCGCTTGCTGAGGTACGCGAGGGTCTCGGTCAGGTTCTCGGTGGGCTTGTCGACCTGCTGGTGGTAGGTCTTGCCGATCTCGTCCTGGCCCGCGGACTCCTTGTTGATCCGGTTGATCTCCACGATCGCCCGGCTGAGATCGGTGAGGCAGCGCTGGTAGTCCTCGTAGTGGGCGAACTTGTTCTTCAGGTCGCTCAGGACCTTCAGGTCGTCAGCCACTGAACTCCTCCTGCTTCCCGGCGGGGATACGACTCTCGGACTCGGTGGCGAAATCGTCCTGCTTCGCCTGCTGTTCGGACGGGCGGCGAGGCGTCGGCTCCTCGGCCGCGAACTCCTCCTGCCGGGCCGCCTTCGCCTCCTCCAAGGACTCCTCCAGGCCGAAGGACGGGGCCATCGACCGCAGCGGCTTGAGGAGTTCGTCCATCTCGACGGGCGTGCCGACGAGCCCCGTCACGCTGCGCAGGTGTCCGCCGAAGTCCTCGAAGCCCTTGATGCGTTCGATGACCTGGCTGCCCATCCTGGCCCGCGCCTCGTTGAGGACGGTGACGAGCGCGGCGGCCAGTTCGGCCGGTGCCATCGACTGGTACGCCTTGGTGTGGAAGGTCATCGAGACCACCTGGCCCTGGGGGCCGACCGTCACCGACACCATGTGGTCCTTGGAGGTGGCGGACGCGGTCGCCGCGTCCAGTTCGTGTTTGGCCGCGAGCATCTTGTCCCGCTGGTCGTGCAGGGCCGACATCGCGTCCTTGAGGATGCTCTCGAAGTCGATGGCCATGGGGCCGCCTTTCATGAAGGGGGAGAGGCGTGGTCGTCGTGGGCGGGCGGGTGTCAGCGGCCGATGACCCCGCTGACGGAGCCGGTGTCGGTGCCCCAGGTGTCCTCGTCCTCGGTGAGCCAGGTGGTGCGCTGCCGGTCATTGCCCTGGTTGGGCTGGCCGCCGCCGGCCGCGCCGGGGCTCATCGGCGGCATCATCGGGGGCTGCGCGGTCTGCGTGCCACCGCCCGTGCCCGTGCCACCGCCCGTACCGCTTCCGCCTCCGGTGCCGGTTCCCGTCCCGCCGCCCGGCTGCCGGCCGTCGGAGGAGGCGGTGGCCTGCGAGCCCTCCGGGCCGCCGCCGAGCATCCGGGCGACCCGCTCGCCGGTCCCGCCCGTGCCGCCGACGACCGAGGTGACGCCCTTCGACCCCGCGCCGCCGTCCGAACCGAGGCCGCCCAGGTCGAACTTGCGGCCGCCGCCGCCGCCTCCGCCGGTTCCGGTACCGGAACCGGGCCCGTCCACGCCGGGCTTCCCGCCGCCCGGACCGCCGATGGTGGGGTTCTTCTGCTCGGGACGGGTGGAGAGGGCGTGTTCGGCGTTGGTGAGCAGCTGGTGGCTGCGGCTGATCGGGTTGCCGCTCGCGTCGACGACGACGCCGTCCTTGAGGGTGGCCCCCTTGGGCAGCACGTAGGGGTTGCCGTTGGAGTCGAGCAGCGGCTTGCCCTTGGCGTCGACCACGCTGCCGTCCGCCAGGACCTTCGCGCCCTCGGGAAGCCGGATCCGGTCGTAGCCGGCGCCCGGCGTTCCACCCGTCTGGTTCTCCTCGCGGGCGGGCGGCTGCGGCGTCCCCACCTTGCCGCCGGGCGGCGCGACGACCTGCTTGCCGCCCGCGCCCAGGACCGGATTGCCCTTCGCGTCGTAGACCTTGCCGTCCTTGCCGATGCGGGAGCCCGGCGGCACCATGACGGGCTTGCCGTCCGCACCGACGACGGGCTTGCCGTTCTTGTCGAGCAGCGGGACGTTGCCGCCGCCCGTGCCCGGCCCCGCGCCCTGCGACCCGTTCGAGGTGCTGGGGACGGAGATCGGGGGGACCTTGGGGACGTCAGGGAGACCACCGGGCTTCTTGCCGCCCGAGCCGCCTTCCTTGCCGCCGGTCACGTCGGGGACCTTGATGCCGCCCCCGCCCCCGCCCCCGCCCCCGCCGCCGGTACCGCCTTCGCCCCCGCCCTTCCCGTCGGGCAGGCCGTCCGGCAGGCCGCCCCCGCCTCCACCTCCGCCGGCGCCGCCACCGGCGCCGCCCGCACCGCTCGGCAGGGTGAAGTTCGGCTGGTAGACGCCCTCCTCAAGGGCGGACGCGAGCGGGAGGTAGGCGCTGTCCATGGCGTTGACGTTGGTCGTCGCGATGTTGTCCAGGTAGGCGACCGAGTTCAGCCACGCGTCCTTCGCCTTCCGCTCGACCGCCCTGACCCAGTCGGGGGGACTGACGTCCTTCCCGGTGTTGTCGAGGATTTTGTCGAAGGTGGCGTAGGGGGTGGCCGTGTAGCCGTTCCCGTACGACGCCGTGGTCGTCGTCCAGGTGACGTGGAGCGTCGAGCCGTCCATGAGGGCGTAGAACTCGGCGCGCAGCAACTCCACTCCGTTCATGGCCGAGTAGTCGTGTTGCTCGCCGTCGCTCTTTATCAGGAGGCTGCGCAGCTTCCGCCAGTGCTCGAACCCGTTGTACATCCCCCAGGAGGCGCCTTCGAGCGCGGATTTGGCGTCCGCCAGCAGGGTGACGCAGTTGTTCGGCGTGGTGATGTCCAGCCTGACCTTGTTCATCTCCATGTGGATGACGTCGACGAACTTCTTGAACGAGCCGGCGGCACTGCCCCGCCACTCGCTCCCCTCGGACTCCAGGTCCTCGCCCCAGCCCTTGATGAGCGGAATCCACTCCTCGATCCACTTGACCACCCCGTCCAGCTGGTTCTTCGCGTTCTCGAACGTGAAGGAGTTGACGATGTCCGTCTTCGCGGACGAACTCCCGTTCACCAACGGCCCCAGCGCCTTGTACGGCTCGTTCAGGAACAGGTTGTACGGGGACTTGGGCTCGTCGAAGTAGCCCTTCCAGTTGGAGCTGAAACCCACCACGAACCGGGCGGTGTTGTTGCCGTAGGTGGAGGTGAAGTCCCAGTAGAAGTCGAAGATCGTGCTGTAGTCCTTGGTGAGGGGGACGTTCTTCTCGATGCGGAAGGTGCCGAAGTCGGACCAGTCCTGAGAACCCGCCCCGGCCACCGCCTCCCGTGTCGTCAGGGCCCCGGTGGTGTCCATGAAGACCTTGAGGCCGTCCTCCCAGGTCCACTTCTTGTCCGCCATGGTTGCGCCGAACTCCTCTTTCAGGTGGGGGCGGGTCTACTTGGAGGGGGAGGAGCCGGCGCCGCTGGACTGCTGCCCGTCCCGCTGGATCATGCCGAGGATCTCCCACATCTCGGTCACGTCCACGGAGTCCCCGGCCGCGTCACCGAGGATCTCCTTGACGCTCCGCAGATTGAGGCTGCCGCTCTTGGCGATGGCCTGGAGTTTGTCGAGCGCGCCCTCCAGCTGCGCGGACAGCGCGGCGAACCCCGCCTGGACGCGGGCGGCGCTGTTCAGCTCCTTCGCGTTGCCCGGCAGGATCAGGCCGTAGTCGCCGTTGGACTGCTTGGACGTCCAGTCGGGGAGCGACAGCAGGACCGTGTCCGAGGTGAGTTCCTTCATCAGCTTCTCGAACTGCGTCGCCTTGGCCAGCAGGACGTCCTCCGTGACCGTGGTGGAGCTGCCGTCGTCCTCTGTGTCGTCGGGGTCCGTGCTGTTGGTCGCCATGGGACCTCTCCTGTCCTGTCTCTGCCGTATGCGGTCCGGCACGGAGAACGCAGGCCCCGCCCCCGGGGTTCAAACGGACCCGGGAACGACGGAACCCGGCGCGCCGTCGAAGGGCGGCGGGCCGGGTTCCGGGGCGGGACTCAGCGCTGGAACAGGTAGGCGCTCTTGCGGTCGCCGTTGCGGATGATGCCGTGGGCGTCCGCCAGCAGGTTCGCGCCCTTGTCGAACTGCTGCGACAGGCCGGCGTCCAGGCTGTTCACGGCCTGCTTGAACTCCGCGAACTCCTTGGCCGCCTCACCGGTGAACTCGGACCGGATGGCGTCGAGACGCTGCACGACGGTCTCCAGGGCCGAGTTCATGGTGGCGGCGACCTGCTTCATCTGGGCATTGGCGTCCTCGAGCGCGCCATGCTTGATGTCCATGTCCATTTCGCTCATGCGCGTTCCTTACGGAGAAGAGTGAAGAGAGGGAAGGAGGGGAAGGGCGAGAGGGGGCGCGCCGCCCGGGATCACTTGCTGAGGATGTCGTAGACGTCGCCGCTCCACAGGTCCATGTTGGCCTCCGCCTCACCGGCGGTGTCCGCCATGACCTTGCTGGTGGTGCCGACGGCGTCCAGGAGGTCCTTGTACTCGGCCATCACCGTGCGGTAACCGTGCTGCCAGCTCTCGATCTTCGCGATGAACTTGGTGCCGGCGGCGGACCGCATGCTCTGCGCCACCTGCTGCGCGATGTCCTCGGACTGGGCGTAGGCCCGCTCCATCGTCTGGAGGTGCCCCTCCAGCTCGTTGAGGGTCTGGGTGAGTACCGCTGACGAGACCTTGAGACTGTCGTGGGGAATGTCGGTCACCTGAGCTCCTTCGATCGTACGGTCGGTGGGGTTCCCGGCAGGGGAACGGGCCGTTCACGGCGCGGGGTTCACCGCCCTCTCGGCGCCGGTGGTCACGCCCGCCACACCCGCCACGCCCTTCGCGTCCGTCCCGGGACAGACCGGAGCCGGCACGCCCGCGGTCGCGTCGACCACCCCCGCCGCCGCCAGTGCCGCCGGGTCCAGGGCCGGCCCCGACGGCAGCATGGTCAACAGCGTCGCGGGCACCCCCACCGCCGCCGCGCCCGCGTAGCCGAGGGCCTTCGCGGACTCCGGCGTCGGCAGCGGGTACTTCACGCCGTTGTCCGCGACCAGATACGTCGTCCCGGCCGCGCCCGCCCCGGACAGCGCCCGCACCAACGCGCCGCCACCGGGCCGCACGGAGACCAGGTCCGCCGCGCCGCACGCCGCCGTCACGCCCGGCTGGGGCGTCACCGGCCGGCCCGCGACCGCCGCCGCGTCGGCCACGGTCACCAGGGTGGCGGGACCGCCGTCCGCCGAAGGCCGCACCGCCGTGCACACGCCCTGCCCGGCACCCGGCTCCACCAGCTCCGGCGGCGCCGCCGGAAGGCCCTCGTCCGGCAGGGTCCCGGCCGGCGCCGGGTGGGCGGCCAGATCGGCGGCGCCCACCGCCACAGCGACCGCCGGCGCCCCCGCGTACGCCTCCCGCTGCGTGCGCGGGTCGCCGCGCAGGAGCTCGAACCGGGTGCGGTCGAGCGCCGCCAGGCCCTTCCCGGTCAGGACGTACGGCTCGTCGCCCGGGCCCGTGAAGAGCTGGCCGATCCGGGTCTCCCGCCCGGCCAGTGCGGGACCGGGCGTACCCCGCCCCGCGATCTCCGGCAGGGCCAGATCGGGCCCGGCGGGAAGGGAGTTGAGGTAGGACGACCCCACCGGGAACGGGGTGGCCGTGCCGTAGCCGAGCGCCGTCCCCGCGCCCGCGCCCAGCCGCAGCCGCCGCCCCTGCCACAGCAGGTGGTCGGTGCCGTCCGAGACGGTCACCAGAACCCCCTGCCCGGGGCCCAGCGCCCGCCCCGCGCCCGTCGGACCGACGGCCACCGACACCACCGGGCCGGGCCGCCCCGTCGCCGTGGCCGCCACCAGAGCGCACACCAGCCAGTCGCCCCGGGCCAGCGCGGACGCGGCCGGAAGCCCGTCCGGCGCGCCCACGATCCCCACCGGCCCGCCGCGCGGCACCGCCCCCAGCGACTTGAGGCCGACCTGCGTGACGGTCATCTTCCCCCCGGCCACCAGCCGGGCACTGGCCTGGTTGAGCACCGGCCGCAGCTCCCCGCCGACGAACAGATACCGGGCACCCGTCTCCTTGACCACCACCAGGGTCCCCGGCTTGGCCCAGCCCTTCGCACCGCCCGGCTTGATCGCCCCGTACAGGCCCACGACCAGGGCGATGATCACAGCGATGAACAGTCCGGTACGCACCCCTCGGGTGGTCCGCCGGGTCGGGAGGTCCAGCGCGTCGGGCTCGCCCCGCAGCATCCCGGCCCCGAGCCTGCTCATCACGAACAGGTGGGCCTGCACCTGGTCGCGTCTGGACTGCATGTGAACTCCTGAGGGGGAGGGGAAAGGAACGTCGGGGGTCGGGGGTGTTTCCGGGCGCGCCGCTCAGCCGGTGAGCCCGCGCACCCACGCGAACACCCCGGCCTCGGTCAGCGCCAGCGGGATCAGGCTCAGCGCCAGCGCACTGTGCAGCAGGTCGGCGGCCCGCCCCCAGTACGGCAGCAGCCGCCGCCCCGGCACCGTCCACGAGAAGACCGCGAGCGCCGCGGCGGCCGCCACCAGGCCCGTCAGCAGACCCAGCCGGCCCGTCGGGCCGAGGGAGAGCGCCCACCCGGTCGCGAGCAGGACGAGCCCGTACACGCCCGGCAGGATCAGGGCCAGCCGCTGCCACCGGGAGCCGACCTCCCGGACGTGCAGGATCAGCAGCAGCGACAGCACGGCCGCCAGCGCCACCGGGGCCCAGCCGGGCGAGGGCGCCATCAGCGTGAGACAGGCGGCGCACAGGGCGCCGGTCACCACATGGAAGGCGGTCAGATAGCCGTCGGCCACGGCGCTGCGGTCCATGACCTCCTGCGCCGGGTACGGCTCGATGTCCTCCTGCAACTCCTCGGCCCGGCGCGGCAGCGCGGGCAGGTTCAGCCCCGAGAGCCGGAAGGCGAAGCCGGGCAGGAACGCCCCGAACGCCACCACGAGCACGGCCAGCGCCCCCGCGGTCTGCGAGACCGAGAGCCCCGCCAGGACGAGCGCCCCCGCCGCCGACGCGGCGAGCGAGGTGACGAGCAGCCCGAGGAACAGGGGCGCCGAACAGGCCACGGACGCCAGCGCCAGGACCGACGCGCCCGCCGCCGCCGAACCGCCCGCGAGCAGCCGGGCGGCCGTCAGGTCGCTCTCCCCGGCCGGCAGCAGCGTCCCGGCCAGCGCCAGATAGGGCACCGCCGCCGCGCCGAGCGCCGTACCGGCCCCCGCGTCGCCCACCGCCCGCGCGGCGCTGCCCGCGCCGAGGAGCAGCAGGACCCCGGTGCAGGCCGCCGTGACCACCCGCAGCGGACCGAGGCCGCCGGAGAGGGCCAGGAGGACGAAACCGCCCGCCAGCGCGAGCAGCGCGACGCCGAGCGCCAAGTGGTGGGTGAGGGCGGGGTGCCAGCCGTCGCCACGCCGCTCCAGCCCGGCCGCGACGCCGTCGACGATGTCGTCGAAGTGCACCTCCGGCAGCGCCTCGCGGCGCATCCGCAGGTAGAGGCGCTCGCCGTCGCGCAGCCCCAGGGCCTCCGCCGTCCGCTCCTCGTCCAGCGGCTCCTCGCCGAGCCGCTGGAGCACCCAGCCGCCCGCCTCGACGGCCTTCTCGTCCAGATCGTCCCCGGAGTAGCCGACGATGGTCGGCAACAGGTCCGCCAGGGGGACGTCGGCCGGTACGGAGAGCTCGACCACCTTGTGCGGCCCGTGGAACCTCAACCGGCACAGTCCCGCCACCGCGCTACCGCTCACTGCCCGCGTATCCTTCCTGCTGTCCGGCCGAGGCCGGAACGCCCTCGGCGGACAGGGGAACGGAAACGCCCGGCGGCGGGTTCAGCCGTCCCCGCGCGGCTCGCCCCGCAGCTCCCGCACGAGCGCCTCGACACCCTCCTCGCCGTACCGCGCCACGAGCACGGCGGCCAGCTCGGCCACCGACCGCCGCTCGCCCTCGCTCCAGCCGGCCGCCGACGGATGCTCGTCGACCACGAACACGCGCGCGATCAGCCGCGCCTCCGGTCCCGGCGCGTCTGCCGGGGAAGCGGGCCCGAGCAGCCGGGCGAGCGCGTCCGCCACCTCGGACGCGGTGGCCTCCGGCACGTCCAGCCCGGTCACGACCCCGCCGAGCGGATCTCCGTCCTCCGGGCCGACGCCCGGCAGCCACCCGCGCGGCAGCGCCCGCACCTCGTACGCCTCCTCGTCCCCGTCCTTGTCCTCGTACACCGCTCTCCCTCCGGCACCACCCCGACGGGCGTGCGCACACCGCCTCGCCCACCCCGGCGACCGGCCGGACCGGTCCGACCGGCGACCCGGCGGGCATCCGTACGCGCGCACACCTTTCCCCCGTTCCTCCGCTTCCTCCTTGTCGCAGTGGTCAACGCGCCTCCCCCTCGTCGGGGTTCATCCGGGGGTCATCCGGGGGTCATCCGAAGTCACCGCACGGACCGGTTGAACCGTCCCGCACCCTCCGTCCGTTCCCGACTGACGAGGAAACCGCACGGAGTCGGCCGCCAGGCATGAGCCAGGCGTGAGGAGCGTTGTTCGTTGAGCGTGGTGCAAGTCAACCGCCCACCGCGGCGGCCGGGTCCCGAGATGCCGGACGGCGAGATCCAGCTCCAGGAGCCCCCCGGCCTGCCCGAGAAGCAGAACGGCATGGGCAGCATCATCACGATGGTGCCGATGGCGCTGTCCTCGCTCTCCATGGTCTTCATCTTCCTGCGCCCCAACGGCGGCATGATGACGTACATCGCCATGGGCACCATGGCCGTGTCCGCGATCGGCATGATCGTCACCCAGATCATGCGCGGCAACGCCGACCGCAAACAGGAACTGACCGGCGAGCGCCGTGACTACCTGCGCTACCTGGCACAGATGCGGCGGCAGGTGCGCAAGGAGGTCCTCCGCCAGCAGGAGGCTCTTGCCTGGCGCCACCCCGACCCGGCCGAACTGCCCTTCCTGGCACGGACCTCACGCCTGTGGGAACGGCGCTCCTCCCACCCCGACTTCAGCGACGTACGCATCGCGCTGGGCTCCCAGCGCCTCGCCGTGCGCCTCGCCCCGCTCGCCACCAAACCGGTCGAGGACCTCGAACCGCTCAGCGCCCACGCGCTGCGCCGCTTCATCCACGCGTACGGCTCCGTCGCCGACCAGCCCGTCGCCATCCACCTGCGCGGCTTCGCCCACGTCATGATCCGCACCGACGCCGCCGCCGACTCCTCCTCCGATACCACCCGGCCCGCGGGCGGGACCGGGACGGGCCCCGACGACGACCGCTCCCGCGCCCTGGTCCGCGCGGTCCTCGCCCAGATGGCCACCTTCCACGCCCCCGACGAACTACGCATCGCGGTCGTCGCCGCGCCCGGCCGGCGCGCCCACTGGGAGTGGACCAAGTGGCTCCCGCACGCCCTGCACCCCCACGAGACCGACGGCGCCGGGCCGCTGCGGCTCGTCGCCGCGACCATCGGCGAACTGGAGCAACTGCTCGGCGAGGAGTTCGGCGCCCGGCCGCCCTACGAGCCCGACGCCACCCCCAGCCGCGACGAGCCGTACACCGTCGTCGTACTCGACGGGGCCGTCTTCACCTCCCCCCACCGGGCCGCGCTCGGCGGCTACCGCAACACCACCGTCGTCGACGTCGGCTCCGCCCTGGAGTGGAAGCACGGCCGGCTCACCCTCCGGCTACGGATCACCGGCCCCCCCGACGGCCCCGCCGCCCTGGAGATGGTCGGCGCCGACCGCAACCGCAAGGACCAGATCACCCCGCTCGGCGTCCCCGACGGCCTGACCCCCCTCGCCGCCACCCGGCTGGCCGCCGCCATGGCCCCGTACCGCCTCGGTGACAGCTTCGACGCGGGCGAACCCCTGGAGACCGACTTCGACCTGGCCGGCCTGCTCGGCATCCCCGACCTGCACCGCTTCGACGTCAAGGAGCAGTGGGCGCGGCGCAACCAGTCCAACAAGCTCCGGGTCCCCCTCGGCCTCGGCCCCGACGGCACCCCCATCGACCTCGACATCAAGGAATCCGCCCAGGGCGGCATGGGCCCGCACGGCATGCTGATCGGCGCCACCGGCTCCGGCAAGTCCGAACTGCTGCGCACCCTCGTCCTCGCCCTGGCCCTGACCCACTCCTCGGAGATCCTCAACTTCGTCCTCGTCGACTTCAAGGGCGGCGCCACCTTCCTCGGCCTGGACGGCCTGCCCCACACCTCCGCCGTCATCACCAACCTCGCCGACGAGGCCGACCTGGTGGACCGCATGCGCGACGCGCTGCACGGCGAGATGATCCGCCGCCAGGAACTGCTGCGCGCCGCCGGGAACTACGCCTCCCTCCTGGAGTACGAGACCGCCCGTGCCACCGGCACCCCGCTGGACCCGCTGCCCACCCTCTTCGTCGTCGTCGACGAGTTCTCCGAACTGCTCGCGGCCCACCGCGACTTCATGGACCTCTTCGTCATGATCGGCCGCCTCGGCCGCTCCCTCGGCGTCCACCTGCTGCTCGCCTCCCAGCGACTCGACGAAGGACGCGTGCACCAGCTGGAGTCCCACCTCTCGTACCGGATCGGCCTGCGCACCTTCTCCGCCATGGAGTCCCGGGGCGTCCTGGGCGTCCCCGACGCCTACCAGCTCCCCTCCCAGCCCGGCAACGGCTACCTGCGCAGCGACATCTCCACCCTCACCCGCTTCAAGGCCGCCTACGTCTCCGGCACCTACCGGCCCAAGCGCCGCCCGGCCGCCCGCCGTTCGGTCATCGAGGGCCAGGTCGTCGCCCTCGGCACCGAGTACGTGGCCCCGCGCGTGCTGCCCGCCACCCCCGACCCGGCCGAGGAGCCGGCGGCCGAGGAGACCGGGACGCTCCTCGACATCGCCGCCGAACGCCTGGTCGACGCCGGTCCCCCCGCGTACCAGGTGTGGCTGCCACCCCTCGACGTGCCGCCGACCCTCGACGAACTGCTGCCCCCGATCGGACCCCACCCCGAGCACGGCTTCACCGCCGAAGGTGAGGTGCGCGGCACGCTCAAGGTCCCCGTCGGCGTCGTCGACAGGCCCTTCCAGCAGGTCCGCGACCTGCTCGTGGCCGACCTGGGCGGCGCCGACGGCCACATCGGCATCGCCGGCGCCCCGCAGTCCGGCAAGTCCACCCTCATCCGCACCCTGATCACGGCGCTCGCCCTCACCCACACCCCGGCCGAAGTGCAGTTCTACTGCCTGGACTTCGGTGGCGGCGCCCTGTCGAGCCTGCGCGGTCTGCCGCACGTCGGCTCGGTCACCGGCCGGCACGACCCCGACCGGGTCGTGCGGACCATCGCCGAGGCCAACGCGGTCATCACCCGCCGCGAGAAGTACTTCGCCGAACTCGGCGTCGACTCCGTCGCCGCCTTCCGCCGCAAGAAGGCGGCCGGTGAACTCCCCGACGACCCGCACGGAGACGTGTTCCTGGTCATCGACGGCTGGAACACCCTGCGCCAGGAGTTCATGGACCTGGTCCAGCCCCTCACCCTCATCTCCCAGCGCGGCCTCAACTACGGCGTCCACCTGCTCGTCGGCACCACCCGCTGGGGCGAGATCACCGGCGCCCTCCGGGACCAGCTCCAGACCCGCTTCGAACTGCGCCTGGGTGACACCGTGGACTCGGTCGTCAACATGCGGGCGGCGGCCAAGGTCCCCAAGATTCCCGGCCGCGGACTCACCCCCGACCAGATGCACTTCCTGTGCGCGCTGCCCCGCCTGGACGGCATCGGCACCGTCCACGACCTCAGCGAGGGCGTCGCCGACCTGGTCGACGTCGTCGCCGACCATTGGACCGGCCCGCGCGCCCCCGAGGTCCGGATGCTTCCCCTCGTCCTCGACGCCGCCGACCTCCCCGAGCCCCACGGCTCCCTGCGCATCCCGCTCGGTCTGGAGGAGAACGACGTCCAGCCGCTGTGGCACGACTTCTCCCAGGACCCGCACCTGATCGTCGTCGGCGACAGCGAGACCGGCAAGACCAACCTGCTCCAGCACATCGCCACCCAGATCATGCGCGCCTACACCCCCGACCAGGGCCGCCTCATGCTGGCCGACTTCCGCCGCGAGATGTACGAGACCGTGCCCGAGGAGTACCGCCTCGGCTACGCGGTCTCCGTGGACCCGCTGCGCCAGATGATCACCGGCGCGGGCAAGGCGATCGCCAACCGCGTCCCGGCCGCCGACATCACCCCGGACCGGCTGCGGCGGCGCGACTGGTGGAGCGGCCCGGAACTCTTCGTCCTCGTCGACGACTACGACCTGGTCAACGGCTCGATGTCGGCACACCCCTTCGCCGCCGTCCTCGACCACCTCGCCCAGGGCGCGGAGATCGGCCTGCACATCATCGTCGCCCGCTCCGCCAACGGCGCCGGCCGCGGCCTGTCCGACCCGCTCCTGCGCAAGCTCCAGGACGTCAACACTCCGGCCGTCCTGCTCTCCTGCCCGCCCACCGAGGGCTACCTCTTCGGCGGCACGAAGCCGAAGGTGCTGCCCACCGGACGCGCGCTGCACATCACCCGCCGCCGCACGGTGCAGCTCCAGACCCCGCTGCTCGACCCCGACGGCCGGACCCCGCAGAACGGACACCCCGGATGACCACTCCCGACCCCGCCACCGGATCGGGCACGCACCCCGTCGGCCCGCACCTGGTGATCGCCCCCGAGGAGACGGCCGCCGCCCTGACCCCCGTCCTGAGCGGGCTGCCCCCGCTGCCCGGCGCGCTCCTGGTGCTGGCCGCGGCGCCGGACGCGGCACAGGTCCTCCGCCGCGCCCTGCCGGGCCTGGTGGCCCTCGCCGGGGAGCGCGGCGCGACCCGCCTGGTCCTCGCCGCCTCGGGCCTCGCCGCACGGGGCCCCGGCGGCGGCCGCCCGGTGCAGGCGGTCGCCACGGCGGCGGGCTTCACGGTGGTCGCCCCGGACGACGTGGTCAGCGTCGAACCGGACGGCACGCTGCGACTCGCGGAACCCGGCACCTGGTGGCTGGCGCAGCCGGGGGAGGAGCCGTACGAACTGGGCCCGGGATGGCCCCCGGCGGAACCGCAGGCACAGGAGGAGCCGGAGGAGCCGGAGGAACTGGAGGAGCCGGAGGAACCACTCCCGCCCCCCGCGCCGCCCGTCCCCGTCGTGGCGGAGTCCCAGGGCGGCATGCACGGATTCGGAACGACGCCGACGGAGAAGCAGACGGAGAAGCCGGAGGAGGCGCCGGGGGAGGAGCCGGAGGAGGACAGCCGTACCGTTCCGGGCGGAGTCTGGCTGGGAAGACCGCCCGAGGCGGTCGAACCGCTGATCGGCGTCGGCCCGGACACCTTCCTCCTGGGGGTCGGATCACCGGCCCGCCCCACGCTGCCCGCCGCCGAACTCCTGGACCGGGTACCGGCGGACGCGGCGGACGCGCGGCACCTCCTGCTGGCCGCGCCGTGGGCCGACCCGTGCGACCTCGTCGCCATGGCAGTGGCCCTCGCGGACCGCTTCGACCGTACGGTACGGGCAGCGATCGGCCTCCCCGTACGCACGGCCGACGACCACGCCACCACGTACCTCGACGCACGGGGCGCGCCCACCTGGCAGCCCCTCCTGCTCGAACTCGCCGCCTCGCCCGCACACCACCGCGTGGTGCCGTCCGCGTGGCTGCGGCCGTCCGGCCCGGAGGCGACGGCCCCGGCCCTGTACACCTGCGCGGACCCGGAGGGCTGGGTCCTCGAACTCGTCCCGGCGGGACTCTGGCTGCGCCCGGCGGACCGGGTGCCGGACGCCCGCCCCCGTACGGTGCCCCCCGACCCGGCCCGCCCGGTCCTGATCGTGGGAGACGGGGAACGGCCCGTCGGCCCCGAGGTCCGGCGGGCACTGCCCGGGGTGCTGGCCGCGCTGCCGGACCTGGGCGCGACGGAACCGTACGGACTACTGCTCCACGGCGACGCGTCCGACGAGGAGCAGCCCCGTTCCTGGGCGGGGGAACTGAACCTGCGCTGGCTGGGCTCCACGAGTTCCCGCCCGGCGCCGGCGCCGGCGCCCGAGCCCGCCCCCGAACCCCGTACCGTACCGGGCCCGCCCCCGCCCCCGCCCCCGCCCCCGAGCGGACCGACCGACCCGGCCCTGGCACCAGCTCCGACCTTGCCCCCGACTCCGGCCCCGACTCCGGCTCCGGAGGAACCGGAGCCCCCGGTGCGGGAGGCTCCCGTCACCCCGCGGATACCCGTCACCCCGCCGCTACCGGGCGGCCGGAGCGGCCCGGACGACCGAGCGGCTCTCCGGGAACTCCTGGGCGAGAAGTACCACATCCTCGCCAGCAAGGCGGAGCTGCTGGCCTCCCGGCTGCCGTCGCTGCGCTCCCTGGCGCAGGACGGCCTCAAGCCGGACATGGTCGCCATCGCGCTGTACCAGGCCGACGCCCCCGACCTGGCGTCCCGCGCGGGACTGGCCGAGGCCGCGCGGGCGGCCGCCCCCGGCCCCTTCACCCCACTGCTGCGCTGCCTGGAATCGGGCCTGCGCCGCCTGCCAGGGCACTACGGGACGGTCATGCTCGCGGCCCCGGCGGAGCGGGTGCCACTGGACCGGTACGTGCCGGGCACGGTCCTCGTCGAGCCCGCGGCGGTGGCGACCGTCCCGGCGTGCGACGTGGAACTGGAGGGCGCGGTCGAGTTCGGGATCTGGTCCACCACCGGCCGCCGCACGTCCGTCTTCCTCGGGGCGGACGACGAACCGGAGGTGGTGTTCCCCCCGGGCACGGCCTTCTCCGTCCTGGCCCTCCACCTGTCGGAGGACGACACGGCGCCGATCCGTGTCCTGCTCCGCGAGATCTCCCCCGCGGAGACCGACGGAGCGGACGACCGCTTCCGGAAACGCGACGAGCAGGCCCGTACCCGCCTGACCGAATGGTTCGAGCGCAGAGACATGCTGGAACCCCCCGACCGCCGCCCCCTCCCGGACGCGACCCGCTTCCACGTGGCCCCGGGAGCGGCCCTGCACTGAACCTCACGACTCCGCCCTCCGCACGTCATCCGGGGGCGCGTCCCCGGTCGGGCCGCCCGCGCCCGGCCCGGACGGACCGACCCGTGCGGGGCAGCCGGAACTCGATGCGGTGCAAGGCTTCGAGTCATGGGCGGACTGCGGTTGAGCGAAGCGGGTGGGGTGGGAGTCGGGCCGGTGGTATGGCGTGCTCGATGAGTGACACGGTCGTGCGCGGGTCGGTGACCTGGACGGCAAGGCGGGCGTACCGTTCGTCGGCCAGTTCGATGACGACGGCTTTGGCCGGGTCGTGGACGTTCCGGAAGACCCGCTCGCCGTCGATGAGGAAGGTGCCCGCGGTGATGACGCCGGGGAGGTGGGTGCCAGGAGCACGGATGCCCTTCGGTTCCCTGATGATCCCCGGGTCGGAGGTCGCTCCGCGGATGTTGGCCGGCGGTATGGCCGGTCGGCTCTTGAGCTTGTTTTTACTGCTGCGCCCTCAAGGGGAACCAGAGGGCGACTACTGGTGGTGCTGGGATGGCCTCATCGTGCGCGACGCGGGTGTGCCGTCGATGGTCAAGGTCATCGACGGGCTCGTCGCCGCAGGCGAGCACGAGACAGTCCTTCGCCACGTTGGGCCCGAAGAGAACGCTTGATCTTGTTGACTCCGGCTGACCGAACGATGCCCCGAACGTGATCGCTCGTACGGGGATTCCGGGGACGTGAACACGGCCCCGTCTGATCCTGTGCTCCGACCAAGAAGGCACTTGACCAGCGAAGGCCGTGGGGAATGGGTCTGCCGCACCACGATGGCCGGGACGAGGCGTTCGACTTCACCTCGCACTTTCGGGAGGACCTCTACGGATGTCTGACCCGGCGCGCTGACACGCTGTTCGAGCTGTGCGACGCGATGCTCTGTGAGGACGGCCCGGTGACCTCGCCGGTCGATTTGACGTTGCTGGCCGAGCACCGGCGTGGGCACGGCGCGTTGTACGCCGCGCTCAACCAGGGCTGCATCGATGCGGACAGGCTGCGTAAGGCACTGGCCGTGCTGCCGCAGCCGAAGGCCGCCGACGGGCGCCTGGTCCTGGCGGTCGATGTCTCGCCGTGGCTGCGTCCGGACGCGCCGACCAGCCCGGACCGCCTGTTCTGCCACGTCTACGGACGCTCGGGACGCTCCAGTGACCAGTTCATCCCCGGCTGGCCGTACTCGTTCGTCGCCGCGCTGGAGACGGGCCGCACCTCGTGGTGCCAACTGCTGGACGCCATCCGCCTCGGCCCCCACGACGATGTCGCCGAGGTCACCGCCCGGCAGGTCCGCCCCGTCGTGAACGACTTGATCGGCCGGGGCCAGTGGGAGGACGGCGCCCCGGACATCGCTGCTGGCACCGCCCCGAGCCCTTCACCACCCCGGTGCGCGGCCCGCTTCCGTGTTTTACGGCCGTAAAACTTGATCTTGAGGTCCGTGCGCGCCGCCTCCGTGCGGCCGGACCTGCCGGCCCGAGGAAGATCAAGGTCTCCTCGGCGGTCACCGCGAGACACGGGATGATCGGCAACCGGATCACCCATCGCACCGCGGACGGCGTCCGCATACCCGGAACCTGGCGGCACGCCTTCATCCGCAACGGCGGCCGTTACTACCTCACCGACCTCTTCATCTACGCCGACGGGCTTGTCGACTGCTGGGGTCTGGTCACGGTCGAGGAGTTCGAGGAGAAGCTCCGGACCGGCTGGGTGGCCACCACCCTCCCGGACGGCGCTGCGGTTCGAGGTCGTTGGGGCCGACGCGGCCTTCGCAGTAGGTGCTCCGGTCGGCCGGTCCCTGGTGGATGCGGAGCAGGGAGCGTTTGGCTTCGGTCTCCCGTGCGAGGGCGGCGGACGACTGTGCCGCCCCTGGATGGGGGTGGGCAAGCCGGGCTTGTCCACCGGGCTTGCCTGAGAATCTCTGGCGGGCAACCGGTGGTGGCCTCTCACCTTTCTGGCGGCCTTGGTTTTCGGAGCTGGTGGAACGGTCGACGCGGGCCGGGAGTCGGCGGAGTGGTGGTCCGCTGCCGGGCTGTCGGCCGGGGCGCTCGACGCGGTCGCGGAGTGCGGCGCCAGATGATGTGCCGGATGCAGGGTTGAACCTGGGGGCCGGTGTCCGCAGCTTTTCAAGACTCGGAAAAATATGAACTTACGGCCAAAATTTGGTCAAAAAGTTCATTTAAGGCCAATGGGTGCTCGCGTAGACCGTGTCATGCCCCCTGGGCGAGTTACGTTGACACCGAGTCAGCTGGGGAGTATCTCCGGCTGCATCCATCGAGAGGCACCTCATGCGCTTCATGCGCACCATCACCGCTTCACGGACCCTTCTGGTCGCCTCGATCGCCGTCGTCGGCCTCACTGCCGTCCCCGCCGTCGCCTCCACCGCAGACCGCACGGACGCGGCTGCCTCCGGGGCCCGCGGCGGCTTCGGCGTCCTCGGCTTCCCCGGCAGCAACGGCTCAGGCGGCGTCGGGAGCAGCGGCGGTGTCGGTGGTCTCGGTGGTACCGGCGGCGCTGCCGGCGCCAATGGCAACGGTGGTAACGGGGGCAATGGCGGCAACGCCGGCGGCAGCGGCAGTACCGGTGGCATGGGCGGTGCCGGCGGCGCAGGCGGCGCCAATGGCAACGGTGGTAACGGGGGCGCCGGAGGCGCCGCCACGCTCGGCGGCACCGGTGGCAAGGGCGGCGTGGGCGGCGTCGGCAACGCTGGTACCGGCATCCCCGGCGGTGCGGGTGGTAACGGCGGCGCCTCTACGGCCGGCGGTAACTTCACGGGCGGCACAGGCGGTGCCGGCGGCGCGGCCAGCCCGGTCTGCCCCGGCAAGCCCGGCGGCAACGGCACCGCCGCCACAGCCACCGCGAACGGCACCACCGGTGCCACCGGCGCCGCCGGTAAGTCCACCCTCCCCTGCTGACCCAACTCCCTGACCGTCAGACACCAGGCCCGTACCGAAGGCCGAGGCTGACGGCGACAACCTCCACGGAGAAGCTGACGTGGACACTGAACTCGTTGGGGGCTGAGCCCCATCACATCGCGGGCCTTCCCCAGGTTGGGGAAGGCCCGCGATTGTTGGCGGTACCACCTCGGTCAGGGGCCGGTCAGGATCGAGTGGGTGCCGATCCGCCGCCAGACGATGTGGGCCCCGTGGTGCTGTTCCTGGCCGTAGGACCAGGTGGCGCGTCCGTCGGGTGCCCAGGTGAGTTCGTAGACCCCGGACGTGCGCCGGGACGCGCTTGATGCGCAGCCCGGACCGGAAGCCCCGGCCGGCGCGGAGGTCGTGGACGAAGGTGGTGCGCACGACCTGGCGGAAGCGGTCGCGCTGGGCCGGGGTGAGCCGGTGGAGGTCGTGGGTGAAGCGGGTGGTCAAGCAGCTGGCGGAGGTGCGGGCCGAGCGGGACGAACTCGCCGTCGACGAACGTGTCCTTGAGCGGGTGCGCGGGCAGCTCACCGATGAACGCACCTCGACCGTAGCGGCTCCCGAGCAGGTGGGCGGCCGAGCCTGGAACCGTTGCGGGGGAAGCTGGCCGGACTGACTGACCGCGGCCGGCTGCGGAAACTGCCCGACGGCCGTTCACCACCCACCTGTGAGCGCTGACGCAGCCGCCCGAGTGGCTCTGCTGAACGGGCTCTGACAGCACCGGTGCTGGGGCGTAGCTGCCGGGGGTGCTCGGTGACCGGGGCTTTCAGGCGACTGAGGTCGCGTCCATGACGAGGACCACGCCCGCGCGCCCTCTCGATATCGAGGCGCTCTTCCCGGAACTGGCCGCCTTTCGGGGGAACGACAACTCGGCTCCATCCGCGGCCGGGCAGACCAGACCTTTCGGCCAGTTCCGTGGGCGGTCCTGTGCTGTGGCCGGTGTACGGCGAGGCACACGGCCGTGGGCGTGGTCGACACCCGGCTGACATCCGTCGCTATCGGCAGGTCCTGGCTCCGCATGGGCCCGCGAGCAGGCTTCCGGCCCGACGGACGAGGAACGGAAGCTTCTGGGCGAACCGCACCGGGAGCACCGGACCCCCGGGGCATCCGAGATCGACCCGCTGCCGATGAGCAGCCTCGCCCAGCTGTACCGGCGGGATGCGCCCGACCTGCCGGCGGAGCCGGGCGACAGCGATCTGCTTCAAGTGTTCTGGTGCCCCTTCAACGCGCACGGCACGGGCCGGTACGACCTGGAGATGCACCTGCGTCGGCGGCGGTCGTGGGGGGTTGGCAAGCGCCGAACGCGCCGCCGCAGCCGCTGGTCGTCGGGTCCGACGGCTTCGTGCCCGAGCTCTGTGTGCTGCACCCGGAGCAGGTGGTCACCTACCCGTTTACCGGCCTTCTGCCCGAGGAAGCTGAGCAGTCGGAGGAAGGTCGCCGAGCAGGGCGGGGAGGTGGTCCTGATCGACGGCACCCTCATCCGCACCAGGCACCGCACCGGCAAGGCCGACCGACGGAACTATTCCGGCAAGCACCACAGCCATGGCCTGCGTTTCCTCGCCCCGACCGACGAGAAGGGCCGCCTGATCTGGACATCCGCCGCCGGCCCGGCAGCACCCACGACAACACCGCCGCCCGCCACGACCACATCCTGGCCCACCTCCGCGCCGCCGGCCCCGGGGGCACTGGCCGACCTCGGCTTCCGCGGCCTGGACAACGACATCCACGACCCAGTGATCGTCACCGGCTGCACAGCCACCCGCACTCACAAGCTCACCCCCGGCCAGAAGACCGCCAACCGCGTCCTCGCCATCGGACGCACACCGGTCGAGCACGGCTTCTCCCACCTGAAGAACTGGCGGACCGTCACCAAACTGCGCACCGACCCCGCCCGCGCCACCCAACTCCTGCGGGCGCTGCTCGTTCCGACGAACCTCGAAGTCAACCACTGACAGACGATCTACGCCGCAGCCAGCTGCCCACGACCAGCGTGAGTACCCGTAGAGCCGGTCACACCATCCCTGTGACCAGCGACTACAAGTTGACGGAGGCTCACTCCCGGCTGGGCGCGGGGTGTCGTCCCCGCCCGCGCGGGGGTGGTCCTGACCAGTACCGGACGTGGATGCGCTGGCAGCAGTCGTCCCCGCGTTGCGGGGAGCACTGCCAACGGCGCGGTGAACTTGAGCCCCCGCCGCGGGCGTACCGGTTCTCGGCGGCATCATGAAGACCACGTCGAACGGCCTGGCCGGCGTAGACGATGCGGTAGGCCGTTTACGCGGCTTCGTGGCCGTCGAGCGGGACCAGTTCACCGTTCTCGTCCAGGGTGACGGCGCCGTTGCAGTCACCGGCGCGCAGCCGGGCGACCTCCGCGTCGGTCTCCTCGACGGCGCCGGGCACGGCCTCCAGGGCCCACCACGCCAACCGCGCCGTGCGCAGGTCTTCCGGGGCACCGGCGGTGTCCAGCTCGGCGAGTGCGGTGTCGAACTGCGCGCGGCGCTCCGCGGGAAGAGCGTTGCGGATGTCTGCGGCGGTGCTGGGCAGCATGACGGTCTCGCCGCGGACATGTGCCGACCAGGGTTCAGTGGGTGGGGTCCTGCTCATCGCCCGGGCCCTTCCCTCACATGGTGTGCCGTCCAGCCCACGGTACGCCGCGCGGGCGGTGCACCGGCACGGCGCGCGCGGCTCGGCCTCGCGCCCCCGGAGGGGAGATGGGCGTTCTGGGCTGGTGGTGGGGTCCGGTTCGGGTTCACGGCCGTCACCGGTACCTCGGACGACGGGCGGATACGCCGTATCACCCAGCACCTCCCGCCCGCCTACGCCGCCGGTGTCCTCGCAGCGCAGGTTCTACTTCAAGGACGGCGGGAGCCGCGCGGCCGGCGGGGGGCCGGCACCGATGCTCGGCCGCTTGACCGTTCAGTCGAGGTCTCCCATTGCGGCCGAACGAGCGATATGTCGTACCGCTTGGCACGGCGCACCCTCTGACGCCGTGCGGCACGGGCTAGACAGAAGGCCGGCGCCGGCCTCTGGAAGGGGCCGGATTTCTCGGACGACGGAGATGGCACATGGGGTTGCTCGGATCAGACGGCAGGCAGATGGTGCGGCGCTCCCGCGCAGCGGCGGGCTTGGCGGTGCTGCTGACGCTGGCAGCGGCGCTGCCCACGGCAACGGCAACGGCGACGGCGACGGGAGCCGGCGACGCGAACAGTACCGGCCGCTCGGGGACCGGGGTGCTGCCCGGGCTGGTGCGGTCCGG
The DNA here is from genome assembly GCF_044454165.1 of Streptomyces sp. NPDC051567. Lineage (NCBI taxonomy): Bacteria > Bacillati > Actinomycetota > Actinomycetes > Kitasatosporales > Streptomycetaceae > Streptomyces > Streptomyces sp. NPDC051567. The sequence goes on from NZ_JBITDK010000026.1 coordinate 74,567, forward strand.
GGATCTCGCATGGTCGGCTGATTCCTTTGCAGGGCTGTGCCGCACCCGGCAGGGGGCCGCGGCGGACCGGCGCACCCTGCCGCTGCTGCACGGTGTCTCCGTGGACGTGGTGGCGGACACGATCTCGCAGGACGGCGACGGCACGCTGCTCTGGTCAGGGCATGTCTACGGCAAGCCCGATCGGTCGGTCACCCTTGCGGTGAACGGTGCGTGCGGCTCTGGCGCGCGCGCGGTCGCAGGGTTCGTGGCGGCCGGTCGGCTGCGGTACGCGATCGAGCCCGGAAGCCACGGCACCACGGTACGGGAGTTCGACACCGTCGCCGAGGCGCCGTTGGCGCGCGACAGCCTCAGGCTCCCGGAGCGCCCCGGCTTCACCCCGGGCGCCCAGGCACGGGCTGTGGTGACCGATCCGGTCGTCACCGTGCTGATCGGCTACACCCCGGCCACGGTCAAGGCGACCGACGGTGGTGCCGCCGCGCTGGATCTGCGGGTCAAGGCCACCGTCGCGGCGGTCAACCAGGCTTTCGCGGACAGCCAGGTCAAGGCACGTCTGAAGCTGCTGGGCACGTTCACCACGGATGCCTGGTCCGGCGAGGTGAGTGACACCGGCGGCATGGCTGCCGCGCTGGGCGACCCCAACGACAAGCGTTACAGCAGTACTTGGGCGACAGGCGTGCGCAAGACGCGCGACCAGAAGGGTGCGGACCTGGTCCATGTCCTGACCGCGTTCACCCCACAGGCCGGGACCACCTACACGGTCGGCACGGGCTCGACTCCCTCGCTGCCGCGGATGCTGCCCGCCGAGGACGCGAAGTACAGCTCGGACGGCGCCGCGTTCGGAGCGCAGCAGGCGAACACCCTCAGCCCGTACCACCTGGCCCACGAGATCGGGCACAACTTCGGCCTGAACCACGACTACGTGACCGACCCGATCGACCCGGCCGACAAGGACTACCACAGCAGCAACTTCAACCCGTACTACCCGGACAACCATGGATTTCTGCCGGCGGCGCGGGACTGGACGGACATCATGGGGTACCCGTCCTCCTGTGCGGACCCCAATACGTGTGAGGCCAAGCTGTGGTACTCCAACCCGCGGCAGGACTTCGACGGCAGACCGCGCGGTGTCGCGCTGGGCGATCCGATGCCCGCCGACTGCGTCCGGGTCATGAACCTCACTGCCCCGGTGCTCGCGCAGTACCGCGCGGTTCCCGGTCAGAGCGCTCCAGCCCGCTATGCGCTGACCGCGGTCGCCGACTCCGGCCAGGGCGGTTCGGTCGACGTCCCGGCCACCGGGCTCTACGACAAGGGCGACCAGGTCACCGCCACCGCCCGTCCCGATGACGGCTACAAACTCGACAAGTGGGCCATCGACGGCGTGACCCAGCCTGGCCGCAACAACCAGATCACGGTCACCATGAACGACAACCACTTCGTGACCGCGACCTACATCAAGGACACCGACGCCTACAGCGCTGGCGTCCCGGCGCAGGTCGACCGGATCGACCCGGCACAGGCTTCCGCAGCTGGCGGTGTGACCGCGACGATCCACGGATCAGCGCTGACCGGCACCTCCGCTGTCTACGTGGGCACGCCGACCCCGGGCGGATTCTCGGGCCGTCCAGCCGGCGATGTGACGGTGGTCGACGACAACACGGTCCGGTTCACCGTGCCGGCCTGGCCGGGACCCGCACAGGTGACCGTCGCGCTGGTCAGTGGCGCCGGCGTGATCTCCCCCGGCATCGCCTTCACCTACACACCCTGAACCGACGGCGACCACAGCCTGACCAGGCACCGGAGCAACCTCTCCGTGCTCATGGCACTGGCTCCCGACCGCAGTCGCTGACCGGCTCCACCGGGCGAACGTCCGACCCGTGCGAGGGGCAACGTCGCACACACCGCACCATGCTCACTTTAAGTCGCCATTGGCATGCTCGAAGTGAGCGACGATGGTAGTCGATCGGGGGGTGCGCCATGAGGGGAGACGTGGGTGTCGTGGTGACGGGCCTGGGAGCGGTTACGCCGCTGGGCCTGGGCGTACCCGGCCACTTGAGAGGCCGTGCCGGCCGGCGTGTCGGGGGCGGCTGTGCTTGATCAGCCCTGGGCGCGGGCGCTGCCGGTGCGGATCGCCGCGACGGTCACCGCGCAGCTGGTGCCGCCCTGCGGTGAGCGGCGTCATCTGGACCGCAGCGCGCAGTTCGCACTGGTCGCCCGCCCGTGAGGCCTGGAGTGACGCCGGCTTCACCGGGACGGCCGACGCCGACCCGGCCCTGGACGCGCACCGGGTCGCGGTGGTCCTCGGGTGTGGCAGGGGAGGGCCGGGGACCGCTCTGAGCCAGGCCGAGGTCCTCGACAGCAAGGGAGCGCGGAAGATCAGCCCGTTCGCCGTGACGATGCTGATGCCCAACGGACCGGCCGCCCACGTGGGCCTGGAGATCGGTGCGCGCGCAGGCGTGCACGCCGTGGTCAGCGCGTGCGCATCCGGGGCCGAGGCGGTCGGCACGAGGCCCCAGGCGATAACGCCCGGGGCCTCGTGGCGCACTTCGCTTGACCGTCGGGTTCAACGACCCGCCGTGGCCGGTGTCACGGCCCGGCGTAGGTGCGGCGGGCCGGAGCGAGGCCCGGTCCCGAAGGCACGGTGAGCACAGCGGGCCCGGCTGCCATCCAGGCCGGGCCCGCAGCCGTCCCGGCCCCGCGTTGTCGGGGGGTGGCTGCTCGGGTGAACGGAGACGAGCACCCCGCTGCGCGGGCCATCCACCTGCGGCGGTTCGCAGGCCGGGACGGAAGGGCTGTGCGTGTCTCGTCTCCTGGCGGGGGTGTCCGGTCCCGGCCAACGGCTGTCGGCGGTCTACCGGGTGGTGGGGCGGGGGCGGGCCCGGTTGCCGGGTGCGGGGCGGGGCGGGATGAGGCCGGGGTGGGCGAGGTCCTGGAGGCCGCCGACGGGCAGCAGCCCGGGCTCGCCGGTCACCTTCAACGCCAGGACTCCCGGCTCGTCCTGCCACACGATCCGCCGCACGCTGCTGGCACGGACCAGCGTCTGCCCGGCACGCACCACGCATCGCTCTTCGCCACCCCGGCCACCCCTTCTCTCCACCTGGCTTCCTGCCAGCATGCCCGCACAGCACACCCCGCGCGGGCTGGATGCCCGAACAAGCCTCCTGCGTGTAGCGGCTGGCGGTGATGCAGGCCGGGGTCCTGCGGCGCACCGGCCCGCGCACGGCGGCGGGCCGCACAGAAGTGTCCGTGCGGCCCGCCGTTGTCTGCCCCAGAGGTTCAGCGGCTGAGGCGGATGTGCGGTCCCCACGCGTATTCGAGGTCGTCCATAGAGCCACCAAGGACTTCGCCGTCCAGGGCAGCAAGGTGACGTCGGTCGGCATCACCAGGTAGCCGGAACTCGTCCTATGATTTCGCGGATGAATGAAGAAGGTGGCTCGATGCGCATATGCATGGTGATCCGTTCCGCAGTGGCCGTTGCCACAGCGGGTGTCCTGCTGTCCGGGTGCGGCGCCTCCCGACAGGAGATGCTGGACACGTTCGGGCTGCAGCTGCCGGCCTGCGAGACCGAGAACCTGCGCTTCTCCGGTTCCAAGATGTTCGGACCGCAGATGACACTGAGCTTCACCGCGCCGAAGTCCTGTGCGGACAAGTACCTCACGGACCACGGCGTCAAGCTCGCGCACTCCACACGGTGGCCGTACGGCGAGACCATCGTCGACGGGAAGGTCAGGCCGCAGGCCAGGACGCCGTTCCCGGAGGGGACCATGGACGAGCTCGGGCTGAAGGTGAAGCCCGGGCGCTCTTACCCCATGTACACGGCCTTCACCACGCCCAAGGACCCCACCTTCGACCTGCTGGTCGACGAACAGGGTGACCGGGTGAACGTGTACCTGGTGTCCGTGGTCCTCCCCGACTAGACATCGGTCGTTCCTTCTCACCCCGAGCCGGGGAGTCGCGGTACGCCACGGCCCCCGGCTCTTCGTGCATGCGCCGTCAGGCCCGGGGCAGCAGGCGGAGGACGTCGTCGAGGACGCCCGGGGGGCAATTTCTGTCCGTCCCGGCAGACGCGCTCCCTCTCCGCGCCTGCCAGAACCCCCTCGCCCTACACCGCAAACCGTCACCGTCCGGTTGGCTTCGCAGCAGGAACTCGATGGGATGCCGGATCGGATAGCTTCTCCTCATCCGACGCGACAGGACGGGATATGACTGCCCGTCGCTCCGCGTCCTTACCGGAGGGGAAACTGGCCGCGTCCTACTTCGCGAGTGACGAACCTCGTCCCGCCCCGTTCAACGCCGACGACCTGAAGCCGGAGCATGCCAAGGCGCTCGGCCGGTCCACAGTTCCGTCAGAACCTGTTCTCAAGCCTTCAGGATCGATGCGCTCGGTAGCCTGATACCAGGTGAGGGAAGGGGTGAGTTGACAGTCGTCAACGTGAGAATGATCAAGGTTCTCCGGCCCGCCGCCGACTCCGGGGCCACCCATCGAAGGCATCCCAGGGGTTCCGTTCGCCGGACGGTCGTCGTGGTGCTCTGTATGAAGGACAAGCTCAGCCTCTGGGAGGACATCACCCCCGTAATATGGCATGGTGTAATTAAATGAATACACAACGCAATCGGGGAGTCGTCGTGAAACTCGCCCGGATCACCGCGGCCACTGTGGCCGCCTGCGTCGCAGTCGCCGTGTTCGCCACGCCCGCCATGGCCACCACCTCGATCTCCTACGTCAGCGCCACGGCCTCCAGCGGCAACGTGATCGTCAACGTCAACTACACCTGCACCACCGGCATCGCCGTCCTCCTGGTGGATGTGCTCAACCAGGACCCCCTCAACGGCAACCCGCTGGCCGGTGCCGGTTCCTTGACCCCGACCTGTGACAACACCCAGCACAATGCCAATGTCACCGTCGTCCCGGTCGCCGGTTCCTACGCATCGGGCCAGACTCCGTTCACCGTGATCGGCGACCTGCTCGACGTCGACTCGGTCTCCGACGCCGAATTCACCCAGACTAACGTCACTCTGAGCTGACACCCGGGCGCGGACAGTGGCGTGTGTCGAGCCTCTCAGCTTCGAGCCAGCCATTGCATGCCGGTGGTTGTCTGATGGACGGCGGGGTGGTGACCGGCCGGCAGGGTGCAGATCCGGGGCCCCCGTCGAAGGGGGGCATTGCAGGTGTTGAGCGGCGCTGGTCCATGCTCCCGGCGCGGATGGCTCTGCTTCTGGCGACCCATGACGGCCTCTCCCCCGACGCGATGCCATCCCGCCGTAGCGGTGAGGACGGGCGCCAGGAGCACGGCGAGGTCGGGTACCACCAGGACGAGCGACGGTACCGGGCAGCACCGGTCACATGATCGCTGCCCGCGCCCAGATCGTGGGCACCCGGGTCTCGGTGGTCAGGGTGGGGGCCAGCAGCACAGGGGAGGGTGCGCTCCTGATCCTCGTCGTGCCTGGCTGTTCCCGCTGGTGGGAGCCGTGTGGGGCCGGGGTGTACAGGGTCGGGGTGTTCCTGTCATCGTTTGACCCGCGCGGGAGCGGGTCGGGTTCAGGCCGAGGTAGCGGGGGTGGGCGAGTTCGTCGGGCTGAGGGTTGGTGTCGGCCTGTTTCCCGGGGTCGTCTGCCGGTACCCGGTACCGGGGTGGCTCTGTTCACGTCGCGGACTCGTGAACAAAGCCACCGGGGGGTGCTGGGGTGTGCTGTTGCACGCCCTGGCGGTGGTGGGTCTTCTCCGGGTGGTGTCAGGTGTTCTGGCAGTTGTGGAGGGTGCCGCCGGTGGCGTGGCAGGTGTTGGTGCCCGCGTTGCCGTCGAGGGTGCCGGCGTTGCTGGTGCCGGCAGGGCCGGGGGTGCCGGGTGTGCCGCCGAGTTGGCCGGGGCCGGTGAGTGCGGGGCCGCCGGGGCCTGGGGTGGCGGTGAGGGTGTCGTCGCCGTCACCGCCGTTGAGGGTGCCGGTGGTGGTGTTGCCGGTGCCACCCGTACCCCGGTGGCCCCGGCGCCCCCGGTTCCGCCGCCCGCGTACCCGCCACCTCCGCCGTTTCCGCCGGTCGCGGTGAGGGTGTCGTCGTTGTCGTCGCCGTTGATGGTGCCGGTGTTCGCGGCGCCGCCGGTCCCGCCCGCTCCGCCGGTAGCATCGACCACCTCCGCATCCAGCCCGTGGACGAGGCGACCACCACCCTTGTGCACCGAACTGGGCTGAGCACCAAGACGGGTGCTTGGTGAGAAGCTGTTGTTCGTCCGAAGGCCACCCTCCTCGGCGGGAGAGCCGGTCGGCGAAGCCGTGGGTGTCAGAAACGGCACGGTGATTACCACGGGCGGGCACAGCAGAGGTGATGGAGGCGGTGAGCGGTCGGGGTCCGGTTTCCTGCCCACTCCGCCATCCCGCCGAGATGGCCGGTATGGGCCTGCCCCCGATGCCGCGGTGCGGGATCGGGGGCAGGCCAGGGAACGGCTCTCCCGGGCGCTGTGGGGGTCAGGGGAGTTCGTTGACGCAGGAGTTGAGGACGTTGTCGATGACGGAGGGGTCCTGGGTGGAGGAGTATCCGGGCTTGGACTCGGACGCGACTGCCGGGCCGCAGACCATGCCGCTGGGGCCGCCGCGCACCGCGGTGAGCGCGAGATCGTACACCTGCTCCAATCCGGCCGGCAGGGGCAGGGTCCGGCGGCATTCCACCACCTGGGGAATCAGCGGGTCGTTGTCGTCCAGGAGCAGCGTGCATCCGAGCGGCAGAGGGACGTCGGCGAAGTTGACGAAGAACGGCGTTGCGAAGACGAGACGGACCGGATCGACAGTGGCGGAGGGGCCCTCGTTGCCAATGGTGAACTGCTTCAGCGTGGTCTTGCCCGGCGCCAGGGCGGGTGTGGTGAAGGCGAGGTACACGTTGGATACCCGCCCGGTCACCGCGGGAGGCTTGGGCTGGCGGATTCCGGCGTCGGGAACGTTGACGTTGTCACTGAAGTTGCTCTCGGGGTCCACTGTGATGTCCGGTGAGACGATCGCGTCACCGTACGACGTGCCGGCCAGGTTGGTGGGCGTGGCGCTCAGGTTGAAGATGACCGTGAAGGTTTCACCGGGCTCCAGGCCTGCGGGAACCGTGCACTCGGCGATCTGCGGGACCAGTGGGTCCGGGTTCTCCAGCCGCCGCACGCAGCCGGACGGCACAGAGGCGAAGTTAATGTAGACCGGCGTGACATAGATCAGGCGGGAGGCCGCCTTGGTGGCGCGGGTGCCCAGATTGCTGACGGTGAACTCCTGCTGTCCGGTACCTCCGGGAGCGATCACCACGTTCGTCACGTCAAGGGCCAGATCCACCGTCCCCTCGGCACGGGCCGCCGGGGCGGGCGCGGCGGCCACCGCCCCGGTGCAGGCAACGAGGACCATGGCCCAGATTGCGGCTCGCGGGCATCGGGATCGGTACCGGTTCATGCCGTGCTCCATCCAGTGGTCGTCCAGAGGTTCTGCCCATTCTCCACGGCCCGATACGATCCCGCCAATATAGAAGGCTCCATTCAGCGCAAGGGCATCCACCGTCCGAGGAAGTGGCACATCCTGCTTACGGGGGTCTATCACGAATCAGGTGTGGTTCGTCTATTTGTCCTACAGGTTTTTTGTTGGACTGTTCGTCCTATATCTGATTGGCGGTAAGGTGGCCGTCGAAGAGGACGACGAATTCGTTGAGGGCGGCTTTCCAGCGGTTGTTCCAGCGCTGGCGGCCCCGGCCGGTGGGATCGAGTGTCAGGGTGGCGAGGTGGAGACGCTTGACGGCTGCGGTCTCGTGCGGGAAGTGTCCGCAGGCCTGTGCCGCCCGCCGGTAGCGCGCGTTGAGACTCTCGATCGCGTTGGTCGTGTTTTTAACGACCTGGCGCATCGCAGGCGGCAGAGAAAGGAACGGGACAAACTCGTTCCAGGACCGTTCCCGGATCGCGCTGATCGAGGGGTACCGGCTGTCCCACTTCTCCCTGAATTCGGACAGCCGGCACCGGGCCTGCGTTTCGTCGACGGCCGTGTAAACCGGCTTGATGTCCCGGGGCGATCTCAGCGGTATCCCGCCGCGATGCGTAGCGCATGCTGTTCCGGATCAGGTGAACCACGCATGTCTGCACGACGGTTTGAGGCCAGATCGCACTGACGGCCTCAGGCAGCGCGGTCAGGCCGTCACAGACCAGCATGAGGACGTCTTTCACGCCGCGATTCCGGATCTCCGTCAGCACGGCCTGCCGGTACTTGGCGCCCTCGCCGCCCTGCCCGGTCCACAGTCCCAGGATTTCCCGGTAGCCGTCCGCAGTGACCGCGGACGCGACGTAGACGGGTCGGTTGGCGACCCGACCATCCCGGATCCGCACGTGGACCGCGTCGATGAACACCACCGGATACACCGAACCGAGAGGACGAGCACGCCATTCCGCCATCGATTCCAGCGCCTTGTCCGGAATCGTGGAGACCGTTTTCTTTGACGTGGTCATCCCGTAGACCTAGGCGAGGTGGGCGACGATCTCCCCGGACGTCAGCCCTTTCCCGGTGAGCAAGAGAACCATTTCGTCGAGGGCGCCGGTCCGCCGGACGTATTTCGGCAGGAGTCCGGGACGGAAGGTGCCGAGCTGGTCACGCGGCACGTTCACCACGACCGGACCGACCTCGGTCATCAACTTCTTCATCCGGTATCCGTTGCGCGTATTGCCGTCCGAACGTGACCCCTGGCCGCCGCGAACTGATTCATCGGCCAGCTACAGGTCCATCTCCGCCTGAGCGCGGCCTGCATGAGGTGCTGCGCGAGCTCGGGGAAAATTCCGCCCTCGCCCATCAGACGGAGACCGCCGGCAGCAGTCTTCTCCGCAGCGAGCACGGCCAGTTCCTCCAGCAATTCGAGCGACAGACCATTCTCGGATACCGGAATCGACTTCACACCAGAACCCCTCAGCGGCCGAATCCGCCCTCGCAAGCGACACGCCGCTCGCCATCCCGATCGTGTGACCCGTCGTCGTACCCATCAGATGACTCCTTCGAGGAAGGAACCTACCTACAGTAGTACGTACTGGAGCAGTACGGGCTGACTGACCTCGAAGGTCCCGGCATTTTCGGTGGGCCGGACGGGTGTTATCCGGGAGCGGTTATCCATGGGTATTGAGGGGTCTGGTGCGGGGGCCCGGCGGCGTGAGCGGCTGATGTCCGCGCCACGCGTGCGGCGGGTGATCTGTCGTTCAACGACGCGGAGCTGGAGGTCGTGCGGCTGGCCGCGGGGCGGGAGGGGATGTCGCCCGCGTCGTGGGTGGGCCGTCAGGTGATGGCGGTGGCGCAGCACGTGCTGGTGCCGGTGTCCCGGGACGCCGGGGATGTGCTGAGGGAGCTGGTCCAGGCCTGGGTCCATCTGCGGGAGACCGTCGCCGCGCTCCGCGCCCTGACCGCCACCGGCCCGCCTGTGACCGGCCTCCCCGGGACGGCCGCGACCGTCGTGGAAGCGGCGTTGGCGGCGGTGGCCCGGGTGGACGCGACGACGTGCCCGGTGATGCGGGAGAGGCGCCCACGGCCATGATGCCGAAGAAGGCGGAGAGCGGGGCGACGACGATCGACCTCCTGGACTACCTCTTCGGTCCGGGCGAGCGCGATGAGCACGTCGACCCCCACCTCGTCGCCGGCTGGGACCCTGATCTACTGTGCCCCGGCCCGTACCCGGACCGCATGTCGCTCGCCGATCTGGCGCTCCTCCTCGATGCCCCGGTGGAAGCACTGCGCGGCCCGAAGCCGGAAGAGCACGTGTGGCACGTCTCGGTCCGCAACGCGCCCGGCGATCGGCTGCTGTCGGACGCGGAATAGGCGCAGGTCGCCGCCGCCATGGTGCACGCCGCGGGCATCGCCGAACACGGCGACGAACAGGCCTGCCGGTGGATCGCGGTGTGGCACGCGGACGACCACATCCACATCGCGGCGACCCTGGCCCGCCAGGACGGCCGGTACCCCCGGCTGCGCGGGGACATCCCCGCGATGCACACCGTCGCCCGCGTCTTCGAAGCTCGCTGGGGCCTCACCCCGATGTCCCCGCTCGACCGGACCGCGCGCCGCCGCCCGGTCACCGGCGAGGCCGAGAAAGCCGCCCGCCGAGGCCTCGCGGAGACTGCCCGGTCTGGTTCGCCGGTTCCACGCTCGCCTACGACCTGTCCCCGCCCCGCGTCCGCGAGCGCTTCACCCCCGTTGTCACTCCGGCGGACTGGGCGCTGGCCGGACACCGGATCCGGGAAGCGTCCGCCCTGCTGGGCGGCGCCGGGCAGGAAGAGGGCGCAGGCGATGTCGCCGCTCTCGGCGACCTCCTGGCGGTGGCCGCCGCACACTCCCCGGCCCTCGTCCGGACGCGGGTGCAGGCCGCGGCCGACGCCTTCGAGCAGGCCGCCCGCGCCCCCGGCGCCCGCTCCCTTGAGGCCGCGCCCGCGCCGGATGGCGGGCTTCGACCCGGGCGCTGGAGCGGGCCCCCGCGCCGCGCGCGGGGGCGGTGCCGCGGTCGTCCTCACCCTGCTGATCGCGCTCGTGGAGGCGGTAGAGGCCGCCGCCGACTGGCACCGGGCACAGGCCTTCCGTGCGCAGGCGAAAGCCGCCTCCCAGGCGACTGTCCTGCTGCGGGAAGCGTCCGGTCTGCCCGGCGCCCCGCCACCGACGACGAAGCCGCGCACCGGTCGAGCGGTGCGCACCGCGGGCCGTGGCCTGCCGCCCACCACACCCGTTACCGGTGCACCGGCCCGCCCGGACCCTGGCTGGCCAGGCCCCGCCCGCACACGCTGACCCACACCCGAGGGAGCTTCCTGCCGATGACGTACCCGCCCCAGCCCGAGCCGTTCGCCGAATCCCTCGGGGAAGCGGCGCAGACCGCCGCGATGGCCTACCGGCTGGTGATGACCATCACCGACGCCGTCCGCCGCGCCACCCAAAACGCCTCACCGGAAACTCGGCGAGGACGCTGGGCTGATGCAGGGAGCAGACTGGCCGGTGCTGGCCCGCCAGCTCGTCGGCCTCCAGCAGGCCGGAGCCGATCTGGGGGTGTTCCTGCCGCAGATGGGCGCATGACCGCCGGAGTCCACCAGGCCGTCGCCGCGAACATCGCGCGGACGAAGGCGGAGGGCACCGACCGGTGGGCCGGCCTCCTCAAGGCGACGATGCCGGAAGGCCTGGTGCGCGACGCGATCCCCTCCCCCCCGGCCTGGCCGGACATCGCGGCCGCGATGGGCCGGCTCGACGCCCGCGGCGTCGATGTCGCCCGCATCCTCCTCGACGCGCACGCTGCCGGAGCCGGAGCCGGAGCCGGGGTCGACCAGGCCGTCACCGCCGTCACCACCGCAGCCGCGACCGCAGCCGCGACCACGGCGCCCGCTCCTGCCCCGGCGCCGACCGCCGCCCCCGCTCGGGCTTCGGCCGATGCCCGTGTCCCCGCCCCCGCTCCTGGTACCGCGCCCACCTCCGTCCCCGCTGCGGGCGCCGCTCCCGCACCTGCTGCGGCGGCGCCGGTACGGGAGGCCGTCGACCCGTGGGCGCCGCCCGCCAGCGTGGACGCGAAGCGTTCCTGGGGCCCGCTGACCGAGGGGCTGAACGTGCCCCGGGACCTGGACCTCGGCGACCGGGCGAAGGCGCTGGAGCAGCTGGGGGTGAACCGGCTCGCGCACGTCGCGATCGTCGGAGCCGTCAAGGACGTGTTGCCCGAGACGCAGGCGGGCCTCCTGGTCGGCTCCCGCCAGTGGCCCCTGCTGGCCCACCGCATGGACCGGATCGCGACCACGGCGGCACCGGCCTTCTCGCCGCGCATCTGGCCCGCCCCGCGGTCTCGGTACGCGGGGCGGGCTGCCGAAGTGCCTGTTTCCGGTGTCAAGTGGTGCTGAGAGGGTGAGGTGGGTGAGCTGTTCGGTCCACTGGCCTGGCGTTTCACAGGCGGGTTCCGGTGTGGTGGAGGGGAGCCGCTGTGTGCCTGCCGTAAGGGGTAGGTGCCGGTGTCTGTCTGAGAGGTGGTTGCCCGAATGCTGCTACGTCTGTTCCCGAAGCTGGCCGCGGTGTCTGCTGTCACGTTTCTGGTCGGCGGGGCTGTGGTCCCGCTCGCTCACGCTTCCCCAGCGGTCCCGGTTGTCCGGGCGGCGCCGGTGGGAGAGTGCGTCTCTTTGGGTCAGGTGCTCTTGGACGACACAGATCCGCAGATCTTCTACGTCTGCGGATCAGATGGAGTGCTGACCCAGTTCATTTGTCCTCTGGATCTCGTCTTCGACGAGTCGATTGAGGCCTGTGGCCCGCGCTTGCCCTGAGAGAACCGGGCGATGCGCACTCCCGTTGACGTGGGTGGGTGGCGCTAGGTGTTCTGTCCCGGGGGGTTGTGGACGGTGATGGTGATCACTGCTGGGTGATCTTGAATGAGTGAGGGCCTTCCGGGTTCGGTGTGGATTGCGACATCACCACCGACCAGCAGAAGGCCTTCATGCCCCACCATAATGCACCCCTGACCGGGACCGGACGTCTGCGGCTGGCCCGCTGTGGTCGAGGACGGCTGGCCGCTGCGCCGGGCCGCCGAACGTTTCCAGGTCTCGCCCACCACGGCCCAGCGGTGGGCAGGCCGCTATCGCGGGCTGGGCGAGGCCGGCATGTCGGACCGGTCCTCCCGCCCGCACACCAGTCCCCGGCGGACCCCGACACGCACCGAGCGGCGGATCATCAGGGTCCGCGTCCTGCGCCGCTGGGGCCCGGCCCGTATCGCCTACCTGCTGCGACTCAATCCCGCGACCGTGCACCGTGTCCTGACCCGCTACCGGCTGGCCCGTCTGTCCCACCTGGACCGGGTGACCGGCCGCAGGATCCGCCGCTACGAACACGACACCCCCGGCGACCTGGTCCCGCGTGCATGGCTGCGGCCCCGGGGCCGGGCTGGCCCGGTCTGTGTGGTCAGTTCTGGCAGTTGAGGATGGTGCCGCCGGTTACATGGCAGGTGTTGGTGCCCGCGTTGCCGTCGACGGTACCCGCGTTGCTGGGTCCGGTAGGGCCGGGGCTGCCGGGGGTGCCTGGCTCGCCGGGGCCGGGCCAGCCGCCTGGGCCGCCGGGTCCGCCTGGGCCGCCGGTGGCGGTGATGGTGTCGTCGCCGTCACCGCCGTTCAGGGTGGCGCCTGCGGCGTTGCCGGTGCCTCCGGTGCCGCCCGTTCCGCCGTTGTCTCCGGTAAGGCCGTTCGCGAAGCCGCCGCTTCCGCCGGCGCCTGCGTTGCCGCCGGTGGTGGTGATGGTGTCCATGCCTGCGCCGCCTCGGATGGTGCCGCTGCTGCCGATGCCACCCGTTCCTCCGGTCCCGCCCGGGGTGGAGTCAGTGATGTTATGGGGGTCGGTGTGCCCATCCCCTCCGTTGCCTCCACGCCCTCCGGTGGTGGTGATGGTGTCGGCGTCGTCGCCGCCGTAGAGGGTGCCGGTGTTCCCGGTGGCCCCCGTCCCGGCGGTGTCGGTGTTGGTGGCGCGGAGGGTGTCGGTGCCCGCGTCGCCGTTGACGGTGCCCGCGTTGCCGGGGGCGGCGTTGCGGCCGGTGGCGGTGATCGTGTCGTCGCCGTCTCCGGCGTCCACGGATCCCGTGGACGTGATACCGGCCCCGGCGTGGTTCGCCCCGACGGTAATCCTGTCGGCGCTCACGAAGTTGCGGGACTCGGTGGTGATGCGGTCGTTGCCGGCACCGCCGAAGAGGGTGCCGGCCGTGCCGTTTCCGCTGGCTTTGTCACCGTAGCCGCCGGTGGCGGTGATGGTGTCGGTTCCGGTGCCGCCGTCGACGCTGCCGCCGGCGCCCACGCCGGGACCGCCGGGCCCGGCGCTCTCACGTCCCACGGTGCTGCCGGCGCCGCCGGTGACCTGGAGGGTGTCGGTGCCCGGTCCAGGCCGCGGGCCGCTGTCGCATGGTTTCATCGGAGGAGCATGTGTTGTCGGCAAGGCCCCGCCTGAGTATCGTCGTCCCGTTCATGGACGTCGAGGAGTACCTGGACGAGTGTCTGGAGTCGATCGCACGGCAGACCTTCGGCGATCTCGAGGTCATTCTCGTCGATGACGGCTCGACTGACTCCTCGACCCGCATAGCCGCGGGCTTCTGTGCACGTGACCCCCGCTTCCGTCTGATGCGCCAGGAGTCGCAGGGCCCCGGTCACGCCCGCAACACCGGTATACGCGCGGCCCACCCGGAGGCGGAGTTCCTGGCCTTCGTCGACGGCGACGACGTCATACCCGAGTACGCCTACGAGATCCTCGTGCGCCGGCTCGAAGGCTCCGAGTCCGATTTCGTCTCGGGCAATGTGCAGATGATGAACTCCACCAAGAAGTGGCAGTCCCCCCTCCACAAGACCGCGATGGCGAAGGAACGCCGCCACACCCACATCACGCGCTTCGAGGCGCTCATCTACGACCGCACGGTGTGGAACAAGGTATTTCGCCGGTCCTTCTGGGACTACCACTTCATGGAGTTCCCCGAAGGTGTCCTTTATGAGGACTCCTGGGTTAATATGGTCGCCCACTTCCGTGCGGCCAAAGTGGACGTCATCACCGAGTTCGTCTACTTCTGGCGGCGCCGTGACGGCGCCTCCGCCCCCTCCATCACACAGCGCCACACCGAGCTGAGCAACCTCCGCGACCGCGTCGCCGCCGTGCAGTCCGTCAGCCGCTTCCTCGGCGCCCACCGGTCGCGCGCCTATGCCGGGCACAAGCGCAAGTACGACGTCGCCTGCCTCAAGTCGGACCTCATGCTGCACCTGAAGGTGCTGCCCGACGCGGACGAGGAGTACCAGAACGCCTTCATGGAGTGGGCCAACGAGTTCCTCGACCAGGCCGACGAGGACATCCTCGACGAACTCCCCGCCGACGCGCGCGTGAAGTGGCACCTGGTGCGGTCCGGCAAGTTCGAAGAGCTCCTCGAGGTCATCGAGTTCGAGCGCAAGGGCGGCCCGATCCCCGTGCGCCGCCGCTTCCACCGCTACCTGAACTACCCGCACTTCGGCGACCGCGAACTCGGCCTGGACAAGAAGACGTACCGCCTCGACAAGGAGCTGTCCCTGCACGGCCAGGTAGCCGACATCGCGTGGGACGAGGATGAGGCCCTGCACATCAGGGGAGCGGCGTACATCCGCTTCATCAACGTGCACAAGCGCCGGATGTCGATGAAGGCCATTGCGCTGCGCAACAAGACGCAGGACCGGATGCTGGTCAACGCGGCGAAGACCACCTACTTCCCGCAGGCCACCGAGCAGTCCGGCCAGAACCGCTACTGCTACGACTGGTCCGGCTTCGAGACCAGGATCGACGTCGCGCGCCTCAAGCAGAAGGGCAAGTGGGTCGAGGGCACCTGGGAGGTCGCCGCGGGCGTGCTCAGCCGCGGTCTCTTCCGCTACAAGGGGCTCTCGCGCGGCAGCGCCGGAAGCGCCGCTTCCCCGCCGTACATCTACGTGGACAAGAAGACCCGCGTCGTACCGCTCTTCCTGCAGGGCAGCCTGAAGCTGCGCGTGGAGATCGTCCGGTGCCGGATCACCCGCCACCGGATCGTCGGCAACCAGCTCGAACTGGGCGGCGTGTACCTGGGCGCGACGGTCCCGGAGTGGGGGAAGTTCCGGGTCCGCAGCCTCGCCGGCGCCGCCCAGCACGACTCCTGGGTCCACTTCAGCGAGGGTGGAGAGGGCTGGAGCACCTTCGTGACCCGCATCCCGCTGGCCAACCTCGTGCCCGGTTCGCGTTCCGAAGCAGGCGCCGGCGCCCCCGCGTCGTGGAACATGGGCAGCAACGGGTGGAAGACCACACTGCACGTGGAGGGCCGCAAGGCACCCCTGTACCCCGTGATGGCCGAGGGCACCCCCGACGGCCACTACCGCATGCCCCCGGACCTCCAGGACACGAACGGCGACCGCGAGGCCGTCGTCCACCGCAACGGTTCGGGATACCTCGTGGTCTTCGAGCGCGCGACCCTCGCGATGGCGACCCGCCTGAACTGGCGGGAGGAGGACGGAACCCTGGAGATCGAGGGCCACTACGGGGCCGTCGACCGCCTCTCCTCCTTCGACTACACCGCCTCCCACCTGGTCGTACGGGCCCGTGGCGGCGGAGCCGAACGCGCCTTCCCGATCGCCTGGTCGGGCGGGTCCTTCCGCGCGGAGGTGCGTCCCGCCGAGGTCCGCACCCTCGCCGGAACCGTTCCGCTCGCCTCCGGCCGCTGGGACTTCTTCCTGCGCACCCAGGACCCCTCCTCGGTCGCCCCGGAGGACCGCCGCGAGGACCGGATGATCAAGCTGGAGCAGGACCTGGTCCGGGCGCTCCCCGGCTTGCTGGAAGACCCCGCCGGACGCCGGTACGAGGTCCAGGCCGAGTCCTACGACCGGCTCTCCCTCCTCGTGCACTCCGCGATGCCCGACAGCGCTCGCGGCCCCTACCGGCAGAAGCTGCTGCGCACCGAGACGTACACTGCGGCCCGGCGCGAGCCGGTCGTCCCCGCGGTGCTCTTCGACGCCTTCAAGGGCACGCAGTACTCGGACAGCCCGCGCGCGCTGCACGAGGAACTCGTCCGCCGCGGTACACCGCTGGAGCACCTGTGGGTGGTCAAGGACGACCAGGTCGACGTGCCCTCCACGGCCCGTGCCGTGCGCCTGTGGTCGCAGGAGTGGTACGAGGCGCTGGCCCGGGCCAAGTACGTCGTCGCCAACAACCACCTTCCCGACTGGTTCCTGAAGCGGCCCGGGCAGACGGTCGTCCAGACCTGGCACGGCACGCCGCTCAAGAAGATCGGGCACGACATCGAAGCCGTGCACTTCGCCGACCAGCGCTACCTGGAGCGCGTGGAGAAGGAGGTGCAGAACTGGGACATCCTGGTGTCCCCGAACAGCTTCTCCACCCCGATCCTCCAGCGCGCCTTCGGCTTCACCGGTGAGATGCTCGCCTGCGGCTACCCCCGCAACGACATCCTGCGCCGCCCCGGCAACCAGGGCAGGGCGCAGGCCATCCGCCGGAGCATCGGCCTGCCGCCCGGCAAGAAGGTCGTCATGTACGCTCCCACCTGGCGCGACGACCAGTTCTACGCGCCCGGCAAGTACAAGTTCGACTTCAGGATCGACCTGGACGACGCCCGCGCACGGCTGGGCGCCGACCACGTGCTCATGGTCCGCCGCCACCCGAACGTCGTGGACCCGGTCCCCGGGGCGGGCGACGGGTTCGTCTTCGACGTGTCCGACTACCCCGACATGGCAGAGCTGTCGCTCATCACCGACGTGATGATCACCGACTACTCCTCGCTGATGTTCGACTTCGCCAACACGGGGCGTCCGATCCTGTTCTTCACCTATGACCTGGAGCACTACCGCGACACCCTGCGCGGCTTCTACTTCGACTTCGAGCAGAACGCCCCGGGGCCACTGCTCTTCGATTCCACGCAGCTGATCTCCGCGATCAGGCACGCCGATCAGGTCCGGTCCAACTACGACGGGCACTACCGGCGATTCCAGCAGGACTTCTGCGACCTCGACGACGGGTTCGCCGCCGCGCGGCTGGCCGACCGGCTGCTCGTCGTGGGCGGTGACCTCGACGAAAGCCGGGCGACCGCCCCGGCGCCGGGCACGGGCGGTATGCACGGGCCGGCCGTTGTCAGGCCCCCGACCCTCACGGAGTTCCCAAGGCAGCGTCATCCCCACGAAGCCGACCACGAAGCCGGCATCGACGTGCCGGCCCGGCCCGGGCGCTAGTGCTGTGACCGGGAAGGTTCACCGCACCAGGTCCTCAAGGTTCCCATCGACCTCGACAGGAGTGGATTCCCCCATGTCCAAGGCAGCAGCAAACAGCCGTCAGATACACACCGGAGTCGACGCTTCTGGTGAGGTACCGATCGAGTACCGCTTCACCCACGCGAGGAACGGCAACGGGCACCTCCTCGTGGTGTTCGCCAATCTCACGGCACCGGGGGAGTACGGCTGGGCGAATGGAGTCCTCGACAAGGTCCGGTCGAACATCCTGTGGATCCGCGACCTGTTCGACGGCCAGAACAGCTACTACCTGTGCAAGAACATGGACTTCGCGCTGGAGAGGTCCGTGGCCGGGCTCATCTCGCGCGTGCTGGACTCGCTGGGGCTCACCCCCGACGCCTGCACCCTGTTCGGCAGTTCCAAGGGGGGGTCGGCCGCGCTCTACTTCGGGTTGCGGTACGGCTTCGGAAACATCGTGGCCTCCGTTCCGCAGTTCCAGATCGGCAGCTACGTGCAGGCGGACATGCCCGGGGCCGCGAAGCTCATGATGGGCGAGGTGACGGACGAGAAGGTCCGCGCCCTCGATACGGTCCTGCCCGACCTGGTCCGGCGCAGCCCGAACCGGGGGGCCAACATCTACCTGGTCACCTCGCCCCAGGACGAGCAGTACCGTACCCAGGTCGAGCCCTTCATCCCCCTTTTCCACGGGTACCAGAACTTCAACGTCGTCTTCAACGACTCCAGCCAGATCACCGGCCACGGCAAGGTGACCCTCCGTAACCTCCCCACCCTCATGGGGCTGGTCAACATGCTGGTGGACGGCATCGCCCCGCGCCTGGGCATGGTGCGTACCGGGGGCGAGCAGCCCAGCCGCGACACGTCGGCCATCGAGGCCTACCTGACGGCCACCTCACAGCTGAAGCGGACGGAGGAGTTCCTGCCTCCGGTCGTCCTGAGCCCGGCCCCCGAAGAACTGGTGTCCGACGGCATGATCCGTGTGACGGGAGCCGCGCCGGGCGCCGTGCGGGTGAGCTTCTGGGAGAGCGGCAGGTACCTGGCGTCGACGCCGGTGGCACCCGACGGCAGTTGGACGTGGGACCCGCCCGCGCTGGGCAAGGGGCGGCACGCCGTCCGGCTCTTCAGCGTGGACGCAGCCAACTTCCAGTCCGAGCGCAGTGAGATGGTCTTCACCGTCGTGGACCGGCACCTGGCTCCCGTGAACCGGCCGGCGCAGCCGCTGCCCCCCGTGCTGGTTTCCCCGGGGCTCCACGGCTACCTCGGTCCCGCGGTGCAGTTCACTGGCTTCGCCCCGGGCGCCGTACAGGTCGTTCTCCGGCAGCGGGGCACCGTGCTCGGCGACTGCCCGGTAGCCCACGACGGCGGCTGGTTCTGGGACGCGGGCTGGGCCTGGCCCGAGGGCCCGCACGCGGTCGAGGTGGTCGCGCTGGACGCGAACGGATCCGAATCGGCACCCGCCGTGGCCTCGTTCACCGTGCACAGTGTGTACGCCGCCCCGATGGGCCCCGGGGGCCACGCCTGATCGCGCGCTGGTGTCCTGCGCCAGTAGCGGTTCGTCAGTGGTCGTGTGACTTCTGCCGCTGGTGTGTCAGTTCCTCGTCGGGGCCCGAAGCTGGTGCCGTTGCTGCTGGACGATGAGGAACGCGCGGTGCTCGAACGGTGGACCGGGCCTGGGCAAGCCGGGCTTGCCCCGTCCGACGTGGGGTGGGCGTTGGTGCTCTCCCGTACACGGCGCCGGTGGGTGGCGGTAGCGCTTGCTGTGATGTGCGGGGTTGGTGTCATCGGTGTGCTGGCAGTGATGGGCTGTCAGGCAAGCGTGTTTGTGCTGGTCGTGTGACGAGGAGCTTGGTTCGTCACTGACATGGGGGTGGTGTTCGGGGTGGCTGTCACTGTCATGGGGCGGTACACCCCCAGCGCCCTGACTGTCATGGGATCGGTACTTCTTGTCCATGGTGGGATCGCAGGCAGGGAGGCTTGGGGTCTTGTGGAGGGCCTGGTCTGTTGTGGGGTGCGCGGTGGTGGGGGAGCGGGACGGTTTGCCTGAGAGGGCGATATGTGAGCTGATGTCCGGTTCGTGATTAGGGCTGTGAGGTTCGCTGGTCGGGGGTCCGCGATGGGGGTTATGGGCGGGGCTGGGTGAACAGGCCGGGTTCGGTCTCGGTGAGGATGCCTCTGCTGACCAGGCGTTTCAGCTTGGAGCGGATGCCCTCGGTGTTCTTCGGGACGATCGGCAGGTCGAGGGCCTGGCAGAGGTCTCGGGCCCGCATCGGGCGGTCGGCGTCGGTGAAGACGGTGAGGATCTGCTGGTAGGCGGGGTGCTCGGGGACCTCGGGCGGCACGGCGCGCCTCGGTGGCGGGCGGCTCGGGGAGGGCGAGGAGGGTCTTGCGGGTGGTCCGCAGGTTCTCGATCTCCGCGTCGAGTCCGTGGAGCCGTGTGGTCAGTTCCTCGATCTGGGCCCGGGCCTGCTCGGCCTGGGCCGTCACTTCCTGTTCGTGCGCGTCGACACGGTCCAGGACCGCCTTGACCTGCGGGTTATCGGTCATGCGTCGCGCCAGGCGGGGGTGGTGGTGCCGGTCAGCCGGCGCGCTATCACCGCGGTCATCGCCCAGTACACGCGCGACTCGGAGCTGGCGGGGCGGTGTTCGTAGTCGCGTACCAAGCGCCGCTGCAGGTTCAGGGTGCCCAGGGTCTGCTCCACCACCCACCGTTTCGGCTGGGGCACGAAGCCCGTGCCGGCCGGGTTCCGCTCGACGATTTCCACATCGATGCCGAGCGAGGCGCCGTGCGAGACGACCGTGGTCTTGAAGCCCTGGTCGACCAGGGCCTTGCGGACGGTGTCCGACTGCGCGGCGACCCGGTCCAGCAGCGCGGTGCCCGCGGTGTTGTCGTGAACCGAGGCGGCCAGCACGATCACGACGATGACCAGACCCAGTACATCCACGGCCAGGCCCCGCTTGCGGCCCGGCACCTTCTTCGCCGCGTCCTTCCCGGTCGTGGTAGCCGGCACCCCGGCGGCCGCGCGGACGCTCTGGGTGTCCAGGACGACCAGGCTCGGGTCGGCCTCCCGCCCCCGACTCTCCCGCACCTGCCAGCGCAGCAGGTCATGGATGGTCTGATCGGTGCCGTCGTCACGCCACTTCGCGAAGTAGTAGTACACCGCGCCGCGCGGCGGCAGGTCGTGCGGGAGGTAGTCCCACTGGCAGCCGGTCCGGCTCTGGTACAGGAGCACGTTCACGATCTCCCGCATCTCGTACCGGCCCGTATGCCCGCTGACCGACCGGTGCCCGGCCTTCCACGCCGCGATCACCGGCTCGATCAACGCCCACTGCCCATCCGATAAGTCACTCCGGTACGGCTTGCGTCCACTCACCCGGCCACCCCAACACGACCAAGCCGCCTGACCAGGCCAGACGCCGCAGAGCCACACGATCAGGCGACCACGAACCGGACATCAGCTCACGTATCGCCCTCTGACCGCGGGCGAGCGCGCGGGTCTGGCCCGGGGGCCGGAGGCGGCTCGGGCTCATGATGTGTTCGGGCGGCGCCCGAGGCTGTGGCGGAACCACACGTGGGAGGCCGATCACGTCCAGGCGCCGCTCCTGGTCGACGCGGACGGGGAGCTGGTGCGCCCGTGGGTGACGTGGTTCATCGATGTCGCGACGAAGGCCATCACCGGTACCGCGGTCACCCCCGGTCATCCGTCCCGGGCCTCGATCCTGGCGGCCCTGCGTGCCGCCGTGCTGCGCACCGGACCGTACGGGCCAGTGGGCGGCATCCCGGAGCACGTGCGCGTCGACCGCGGCCGGGACTTTCTGTCCAAGACAGTCCTGGGCGCCTTCACCGACATGGATACCAAGTTCGAGGATCTGCCCGCATACAGCCCTCATCTGAAGGGGACGGTGGAGAACCTCAACCGGTGTGCCGACCGCATGCTCTTCGCTGTCCTGCCCGGCTACACCCTCACCCCCAAGCCCCGGCGCGCCAAGAAGAAGCCCGACCTCGACGAGCTCCCGCCCCTGGCCTTCGAAGAATTCACCACCGAGGTCCTGGACTGGGCGCGGTGGTGGAACACCGAGCACCACTCCGCAGACCTGGCAGGCCTCAGTCCCCTCGAGGCCTGGCAGGCCGACCCCACGCCCCTCTCGGACATCCCCGAGGCCGCCTTGTGGAGGCTGATGCTGGAGGACGACGGCCGGGTGCGGAAGCTGAGCAGCCACGGGGTGCGCTGGCGCGGCCGGGACTACGTCGGTGCGTGGATGGCCGGCCAGGCAGGCCGCACTGTCCGTATCAGGCACATGCCCCACCACGATCACGAGATCGAGGTCTGCGACCCGGCCGGCCGCCACCTGGGCACCGCCCACCTCGCCGACGCCGCGACTCCCGAACAGCTCGACGATCTGCGCCGCACCCGCACCGTGCGGGCCCGCCGCCTGCGCGAGGAGACGAAGAAGGCCGAGGCCCTGCGCCGGCAGCGCTTCGCTCCAGCCACTACTCCCACGCCCGCGCAGCGCCTGGGCGCCGTCACGGCAGCCGAAGCCGATCAGGAACTCGCCGCGGCATCCGACAGCGACATGGCCGCTTTGGCCCTGCCAGACCTCATCCCTCACGCCCCGCCCCCCGACGACTGGAACACCCCAGCCTCCCTGTGTCCTGCCACCCGGGAAGAGAAGCGATGACGAGCCAGCTGCCGCCTCAGGAGACCGATCACTACACCCAGCTCGCGGACGCCGCGGTCGTCACGACCCGGGCGCTCCTGGCGGCCCGGGAGAACATCACCGACACGATCGACGCCAGGGCGATGATGTGCCTCCACGGCCCAGCCGGCGTCGGTAAGACGCTCGCCGCGAACGTCTGCCTGCGCGAGCTCGAGCAGATCCGGGGCGAGGAGGTCTGCCGGATCGCCTTCCGCGCCCGCCCCACCGCCCGCGCCGTGCGCCACGAACTCTTCGCTGCGCTCGGTCTGCCGGGCGAACCTCCGCGTCACCCGTCCGAGTTCGACCGGCTGCTCCTGGACTCGCTGGCAGCCCAGCCGCGTACGCTCGTCGTCGACGAAGCACAGTGGCTGAATCGAGAGACGTTCGAATATTTCAGATACATCTGGGATCACCCGTACTCGCAGATCGCGATCATCTTCGCCGGCGGCGAGGGAGCGCACACGGTATTGCGGAAGGAGCCGATGCTCTCCTCCCGCATCTTCATCTGGCAGCACGTCACCAAGCTCACTCTGAAGGAAGTTCAGCAGGTCATCCCGCTCTACCACCCCGTCTGGGCACGGACCGATCCCGTGGACATCGCCTTCGCCGATCGCCACGCGGCTCATGGCAACTTCCGTAACTGGGCCCGGCTAACAGCCCATACCCTGACCGCCCTCGAACGGACAGGCCGCGACCACCCTGACCAGGAGGTGCTGCGCTGGGCGTTCAGCAGACTGGGTACCTCGCGGGGCTGACGACAGATCGCTGCGGCCGTCGCCGGTTAGTCGATCTGGTGGAACATGATCTTTCCAGAGTCTAGCTGAATTAAAAATTGAAGCACTCACCTGTAGTCTGGTAACCGCGGGAGCCCTAGGGCCTGCTTTGCAGGCTTGCCTTGGTGGAGCGCAGCGGAACCAGTGGGTGGCCTGTAGCGTCGGTCAGGACTTGAAGCGACCACCAGTCTGGAGGGGACGTTGGACGCGAAGAGTGAGTGGCCGGAGCTGATGGGGAGGCCGGTGGAGGAGGCCCGCGAGCAGACCTGTGGGGAGTCCCCGGAGGTTGTGGTCCATGTGGTGCCTGAGGGCAGCATGGTGACGATGGACTTTAACGAGGAGCGGGTGAGACTCTTCGTGAAGGACGGCAAGGTGGTCAGGGAACCCAGGCGCGGGTAGCGTCTCTTACTGCCAGCCAGGCCTGCGGAGCAGGCCCGGGGTGGGGGAGCGGAGCGGACCCGCCCAACGGGCCGAAGGCCCGGACCCCGTGAAACGGGGTCACCTCCCGTGCGGAGCACGGGAGCTCTTGAGCCGGCGGAGCCGGCCCGCTCTGGTGGAGCGCAGCGGAACCAGAGCCAGTCCGAAGCGAAGCGCAGGACTCCCGGCCGAAGGCCGGCCCCTGCTCGGCGAAGCCGAGCCCTGCCGAGCGAAGCGCAGGAGCAGGCGCCGAAGGCGCCTCGGCCGAGCGCAGCGAGGCCGTTCAGTCCTGAGCGCGCAGCGCTCAGGTACCCGCTCCGCGGG
>NZ_JBITDK010000027.1:0-19259 GCF_044454165.1 Streptomyces sp. NPDC051567
GGGGGGGGGGGGGGGGGGGGTGGTGGCCGGGTGGGGGGCCCCCCCCCCCCCCCCCCCCCCCCCCCCCCCCCCCGCCCCCCCACACCCCGCCCCCCCCCCCCCCCCCCCCCCCCCCCGGCACCGGCCCCCCACCCCCAAGCCCCCGCCCCGCCAAGGCCAAACCGGACCCGCCCAAGGCCCGGCCAGGGCAACGGCAAGGCCAAGCCCCGGCCCGCTACCCCCGCGCCGCGCCCGCCGCCGCGCCCGGCTCCGGCTCCGCCCCCGCCCCCGCCGGAGGCCCGTCGCGGGTCGCCGTCCACGCCGCCGCGTACAGCAGCAGCTTCGCCGTGAAGTTGATCCACAGCAGCAGGGCGATCGGCACGCCGAACGCCCCGTACATGCTCTTCGCGGCCACCTCCCGCATGTAGCCGCTGAGCAGCAGCTTCAGCAGCTCGAAGCCCACCGCCCCGATCAGCGCCGCCTGGATCAGCCGCCCGCGCGGCGGATCGACGCCGGGCAGCAGGGTCAGGACGTACAGCAGCAGCAGAAGCCCGGCCAGCACGCCGACGGCGAACGCGCCGCCCCGCAGCAGCAGCCCGCCCGCGCCGTGCTGCGGAACGCCCAGCCACCCGCCGAACCGGCCGACCGCGCTGGAGCCGATCACCGACGCCCCCGCGGAGGCCAGCCCCGCGCCGCCGAGACCGAGGAGGACCAGCGCGTCCTTGCCCTTGCGGACGAAGGGGTTGCCCTGGTCCTCGTCGTCCTTGTCCCACACCGCCCGCAGACAGTCCCGCATCGCGCCGACCCACCCGATGCCGGTGAACAGCAGGACGACACCGGCGACGAGCCCGACCGTGCCCGCGTTGGCGACGAGCCCTTCGAGGTCGAGCTGGTCGGAGATGCCGGGCACCTGCTGGGCGAGGTTCTTCTGGAGCCGGTCCAGCTGGTCCTGGGTGAGCAGCGCCGCGCCGACCGCCGCGGCCACGGTGATCAGCGGGAAGAGCGCGAGGAAGCTGATGAAGGTGATCGCGGCGGCGAGCCTGGTCCAGTGGACCCGCTCCAGACGCTCGTACGAACGCCACGCGTGGGTCCGCAGCAGACGGGCCGCCGCCGGCCCGATCACCGGGAGTTTTGTCAGCCAGTCCATGGGCTCACCGTAAATCAGCTGCCGGAAATAGCCGGGATTTCCACTTTCGGGCACTACGGTCGTCGATTGTGACTTTTCGTCCGAAGCCCCGCCCGTTCCATGCCCTGATCCTGCGAAGGATCGGATTCCGGCTCAGGTTCCGCGCCCGTCCGCTCCGCGGGTCACGGGGTCAGGACCGCCGTACGGCCGGCTCGTCGACCGGGGAGCCCGGCTGTGCCGGGACGCCGGTCGGGCCCGTCCCGAACGGGTACTCGCACAGTTTGCGCCAGACTCCGTCCGAGCCCTGCTCGTAGAGCGCGAAGCCCTCGCACGCCCACTCGGCGGCGTACCCGGCGAGGTCCTCGAAGGCCAGGTCCATCGCCGCCTCGGAGATCGCGTGGGCGACCGTGACGTGCGGGTGGTACGGGAACGCCAGCTCGCGGCCGAGCGGCCCCCGCGCGTCGCGGACCTGGCCCTGGAGCCGGGTGCAGCCCACCGCCCCCTCCACGACCTGGACGAAGACGACCGGCGAGAGCGGGCGGAAGGTTCCCGTGCCCGCCAGCCGCATCCGGAAGGGCCGGAAGGCCGCGGCGACCTCGGTCAGGTGGGCCCGGATCTCCGGGAGCCGGTCCACGGTGGCCTCGGTGGGCGGCACGAGGGTGACGTGCGTGGGGATGCAGTGCGCGGCGGCGTCCCCGAAACCGGCGCGCCGCTCCTGGAGCTGGCTGGCGTACGGCTCCGGGACCGCGATCGAAACGCCGAGCGTGACGGTCCCCACGTGTCTCTCCTCCGTCTGTGTGCGTGGAATGCTGCCGCCCAGTGTGGCGGCAGCACCACCGGATCGCCAGGGGCTCCGGCGCGTCAGTGCTTGGCGGGCAGGAAACCGAGGCGGTCGTACGCCTGCGCGAGCGTCTCGGCCGCGACCGCGCGGGCCTTCTCCGCGCCCTTGGCCAGCAGGGAGTCCAGGGTCTCCGGGTCGTCCAGGTACTCCTGGGTGCGCTGCTTGAACGGTGTGACGAAGTCGACCATCACGCCGGCCAGGTCGGTCTTCAGCGCGCCGTAGCCCTTGCCCTCGTACGCCGCCTCCAGCGCGGGGACCGTCTCGCCGGTCAGGGTGGAGTAGATGGTGAGGAGGTTACTGACGCCGGGCTTGTGCTCCGGGTCGAAGCGGATCTCGGAACCGGTGTCGGTCACCGCGCTCTTGATCTTCTTCTCGGTGGCCCTGGGCTCGTCGAGGAGGTTGATCAGGCCCTTGGGCGAGGACGCGGACTTCGACATCTTGATCGCCGGGTCCTGGAGGTCGTAGATCTTCGCGACCTCCTTGACGATGTGCGCGGCGGGCAGCGTGAAGGTCGGGCCGAACCGCTGGTTGAACCGCTCGGCCAGGTCGCGGGTCAGCTCGATGTGCTGGCGCTGGTCCTCGCCGACGGGGACCGCGTTCGCCTGGTAGAGCAGGATGTCGGCGACCTGGAGGATCGGGTACGTGAAGAGGCCGACGGTGGCGTTGCCGACGCCGCCCTTGGCCGACTTGTCCTTGAACTGGGTCATCCGGCTGGCCTCGCCGAAACCGGTGATGCAGTTCATCACCCAGCCGAGCTGCGCGTGCTCGGGCACGTGGCTCTGGACGAAGAGGGTGCAGCGGTCGGGGTCGAGCCCGGCGGCGAGCAGCTGCGCGGCGGAGAGACGGGTGTTGGCGCGGAGGTCCTTCGGGTCCTGCGGCATGGTGATCGCGTGCAGGTCGACGACCATGTAGAAGGCGTCGTGCGTCTCCTGGAGGGCGACGTACTGGCGAATGGCTCCGAGGTAGTTCCCGAGGTGGAACGAACCGGAGGTGGGCTGGATACCGGAGAGCGCGCGAGGACGGTCAGAAGCCATGTCCTCATTCTCTCAGGTGCGGCGCCCGGGTCGGCCCCGCACCTGCCGGGACGCCACGCGCGAGGTTTCCGCGTCCCTCATCCGAGCGAGATAGAAGGCGGGACAGAATGTGACGCCACCCTCGCCACCCTCGTCATCCACCTCACCCGGACCTCACCGGCCCGCCGGACACCACCGCGACGGTTCGGTGGCGTGCCGGACCACCGTTCGGACGGACGAAACGGAGACCCCGTGTCGACAACTGATCGCGCCATCCGCTCCGCCGACGCGCACAGCGCGCACACCTACCACCCGCTGCCCGTCGTCATCACCTCCGCGGAGGGCGCCTGGGTGACCGATGTGGAGGGCCGCCGGTACCTCGACATGCTCGCCGGGTACTCGGCGCTCAACTTCGGCCACGGCAACCCCCGCCTGCTGAACGCCGCCCGCGCGCAGCTGGAGCGGGTCACGCTCACCTCGCGCGCCTTCCACCACGACCGCTTCGCCGACTTCTGTTCCGCCCTCGCCGACCTGTGCGGCAAGGAGATGGTGCTGCCGATGAACACGGGCGCGGAGGCCGTGGAGACGGCGGTGAAGACCGCGCGCAAGTGGGGGTACGAGGTCAAGGGCGTCCCGGACGGGCACGCCAAGATCGTGGTCGCCGCCGGCAACTTCCACGGCCGGACCACGACCGTCGTCTCCTTCTCGACGGACCACGAGGCCCGCGACCACTTCGGCCCGTACACGCCGGGGTTCGAGATCGTGCCGTACGGGGACCTCACCGCCCTCGACGCGGCCGTCACGCAGAACACCGTCGCCGTGCTGCTGGAGCCGATCCAGGGCGAGGCGGGGGTGCTCGTACCGCCCGCCGGGTACCTGCGGGGCGTACGGGAGCTGACGCGCGAGCAGAACGTCCTCTTCATGGCGGACGAGATCCAGTCGGGGCTGGGGCGGACCGGCCGGACCTTCGCGTGCGACCACGAGGGCGTCGTCCCGGACGTGTACGTCCTGGGCAAGGCGCTCGGCGGCGGTGTCGTGCCGGTGTCGGCGGTGGTCGCCGACACCGACGTGCTCGGGGTCTTCCGGCCGGGCGAGCACGGCTCCACCTTCGGCGGGAACCCGCTGGCCTGCGCCGTCGCCCTGGAGGTGATCGCGATGCTCCGGACCGGCGAGTACCAGCAGCGCGCCACCGAGCTGGGCGAGCACCTGCACCACGAGCTGGGCCTGCTGGCCGGCGGGGGCGCGGTGACCGCCGTGCGCGGGCGGGGGCTGTGGGCGGGCGTGGACATCGACCCGGCCCACGGGACGGGACGGGAGATCTCCGAGCGGCTGATGGGGCGCGGGGTGCTGGCGAAGGACACCCACGGCTCGACGATCCGGCTCGCCCCGCCGCTGGTGATCGGCAAGGAGGACCTGGACTGGGGGCTGGACCAGCTCCGGGCGGTCCTGGCGGGGTAGTGCAGGCCGTTCGCCCGCCCGCCCGGCTACGGGCGGGCGGGCGAACGGCCTCAGCGGCTCAGCGGCTCAGCGGCTCAGCGGATGACGTGGGGCAGGAAGCGGGCGTACTCGTCCGTGACCGGCCCCGCCGATTCGCGGATGCCGAGCCCCGCCGCCTCGTCCTCGACGACCCACGCGCCGAGCACCACCCGGTTGCCGTCGAAGTCCGGCAGCGGGGCCAGGCCCTGGTAGCAGTACCGTTCCCCCTCCCGCGGGGCGGACGGCTCCGTACCGCCCGGCTCGTGGAGGGTGACCCCGGCGCCCTCGCGGCCCAGCAGGGGCTTGACCACGTAACCGGTCGAACCGGGCTCCGCCAGTTCGCGCGGGCCGTCGAGGTAGGCGGGCAGCAGGTTCGGGTGGTCCGGGAACAGCTCCCACAGGATCGCCAGCAGCGCCTTGTTGGAGAGCAGCATCTTCCACATCGGCTCGATCCAGCAGGTGGTGCCGGAGCCGCCGCCGTGGTCGTAGCCGTCCAGGACCTGCGGGCCGAACGCGTCCGTGGCGAGCCACTCCCACGGGTAGAGCTTGAAGCAGCTGCGGATGAAGCGCAGCCGCTGGTCCACGAACCGGCCGGAGAGGCTGTCCCAGCCGATCTGTTCGACGGACAGGGCCTCGGTCTCCAGACCGGCCTGCTCGGCGGTCTCCTGGAGGTAGGCCACCGTCATCAGGTCCTCGCCCAGCTCGTCGGCCTCGGAGTGCGCGAAGTGCAGCGGACCGGGCGGCAGCAGCTCGGCCTGGCGGCGCCACGCCTCCACCAGGCGCTCGTGGAGGGAGTTCCACTGGTCGGCGCCGGGGAATCGGTCCTCCATCCAGAACCACTGCGGACCGGCCGCCTCCACGAGGGAGGTGGGCGTGTCCGCGTTGTACTCCAGCATCTTGGCCGGGCCCGTGCCGTCGTAGCGCAGGTCGAAGCGGCCGTACAGGGAGGGCTGCTCGGCCCGGCGCCGCCAGGACTCGGCGATCAGCCCGGCCAGCCCCGGGTCCGTGATGCCGAGGTCGGCGAATCGATTCTGCTCGACGATGTGCGCGGCGGCCGCCAGGCACATCGCGTGCAGTTCCTCCACGACGTTCTCCAGCGCCTCGACCTCGGGGAGCGAGAAGGAGTAGTAGGCGCTCTCGTCCCAGTAGGGGCGCAGCGAGTCGTCGGGGTAACGGGTCAGGGGGTAGATCAGCCCCTGCTCCTCGACGGTCCGCTGCCAGTCGGGGCGGGGTTCTATGGTGTGCCGCTGCATCGGTCTGCCCGGTCCCCTCAGCCGCCGCCGCTGCCGGACGTGCCCTTGCCCAGGCCGCCGCGGGTGACGGCGGGGGCGGTCTTGTCCTCGAAGCTGCCGCCGGTGACCTTGCCGTTCACGACCCGGCCGCCGTAGTAGGTCGAGCCCCCGCCGCCGCTCCTGCACTCCTTGCTGTTCAGGTGGTCCAGCGTGGCGCGCGAGGCGCAGCGCTTGTCGGGCTCGTCGCTGCTGCCGCAGGCCACGAGTGTGGCCGCGAGCAGGCCCATCCCGCCGAGCGCGACGGTGGCGGAGCGCATCCGGCGCTGGTTGGTGCTGCTGCTGTCCATGTCTTGCCGTTCCCCCTCATGACGTACTGCCGACAGAGTAGAACGGGGCCCCGGGCCGACGGAATCCAGCCGTGGTGAGGAGAACCGGTCCGTACGGCGCGACCGGAGGGGTTCCCCCGCCGCCCGGCAGCCGCCGCACCGGGTTCCACCGGGTCTCGTCGCACCTCACCGCACGGCACTAGAGTCGGCGCGTGTTCGTCGGAATGGTGTGCGCGCTGGGGGCGGCGGTCTGTTTCGGGACGGCCTCGGTGTTCCAGGCGGTGGCGGCGCGGGCGGCCGAGCCGGGGACCGGGTCCGGGGTGGACGCCGCGCTCTTCCTGCGGGCCGCGCGGCAGTGGCGCTACCTGCTCGGTCTCGGGCTGGACGCGGCCGGGTTCGTCCTCCAGATCGTCGCCCTGCGCCGGCTCCCGATCTACGTGGTGGGGGCGGCGCTGGCCGCGAGCCTCGCCGTGACGGCGGTGGTCGCGGCGCGGCTGCTGCGGGTGCGGCTCTCGCGTACGGAGTGGGGCGCGGTGGCGGTGGTGTGCGCGGGGCTGCTGATGCTGGGGCTGGCCGCCGGGGCGGAAGGGTCCCGGCCGGGGTCGCTCGCGCTGAAGCTGGGGCTGCTGGGTGTGGCGGGGCTGGTGCTGCTGGTGGGGGCGGTGGCGGGCGGGCTGCCGGACCGGGCGCGGGCGCTGGTCCTGGGGCTCGCGGCGGGGACGGGCTTCGGGGTGGTGGAGGTCGCGGTCCGGCTCGTCGACGGGCCCGGCCTCGGCAACCCGGCCCTGTGGGCGCTGCTGCTGGGCGGCGGCGCGGGGTTCCTGCTGCTGACCTCGGCCCTGCAACGCGGTTCGGTGACGACGGCCACGGCCGGGCTGGTCCTGGGCGAGACGGTCGGCCCGGCGGTGGTCGGGGTGGCCTGGCTCGGGGACCGGACCCGGGAGGGGATGGCCTGGACGGCGGTACTGGGCTTCGCGGTGGCGGTGGCCGGAGCCCTCGCCCTCGCCCGCTTCGGCGAACCCCCGGCCCCTGCGATCCCTGCGATCCCTGCGGCCCCGGCCCCCGGGCCGCCCTCGGGCGGCTCCTGATCCTGCGTCATCTCAGGTTGACGGTCCGGGAAATGACCCGGAATCCGATATGCGGAAGGACCGCGTCCGGGGGCCGCGTCCGCCGTAGGCTCGGACCATGGCGATGACCGACGAACACCCGCACACGCACACCCGGACCGACGCGCACGCACCGGAGCACACCCCGCGCCTGCACATCGCGAAGCTCGCCCCCGAGGTCTACCGGGCCGTCCTGGCCCTGGAGACCGCCGCGAAGAAGGGCCTGGACCCGGCCCTGGTCGAGCTCGTCAAGATCCGCGCCTCGCTGCTCAACCACTGCGCCTACTGCCTCGACATGCACACCAAGGACGCGATCGCGGCCGGGGAGAGCGTCGAGCGGATCGTGCTGCTCAACGCGTGGGAGGAGTCGCGGCACTTCTACACCGAGAAGGAGATCGCCGCGATCGAGCTGACCGAGGCGATCACCGTCCTGACGGACGGTTTCGTGCCCGACGAGGTGTACGAGAAGGCCGCGCGCCACTTCGAGGAGCGCGAGCTGGCCCAGCTGATCTCCGTGATCGCGACCATCAACGTCTGGAACCGGTTCGGCGTGAGCACCCGCATGGTGCCGGGCCACTACACCCCGGGCACGTACAAGGACTGACCCACCGGCGGACACCCGGCCGGAACGGACGGGAAAGGGCCCCGGGGGCCCCCGCGCCGCCCCCCGGGGCCCCCCCGGGGGGCGGGGGGGGGCCGGGGGGGGGTCCGGACCCGCCCCGGGGCAGCCGGCCCCGGCCGCGCGGCCGGGGGGGCGGCCGCCCCCCCCCCCCCCCCCCCCCCCCCCCCCCCCCCCCCCCCCCCCCCGCCCCCCCCGCCCCCCCCCCCCCCGCCCCCCCCCCCCCCCCCCCCGGGCCCCCTCCTCTTCGTACGGTGAAGCTCCGTGCGGTGGAACGGAACCGGCCGGGTCAGAGCAGGCCGAGCTCGCGGACCGCGTCGCGCTCCTCCGACAGCTCCTGCACGGAGGCGTCGATGCGGGTGCGGGAGAACGCGTTGATGTCCAGGCCCTGGACGATCTCGTACGTGCCGTCCTTACAGGTGACGGGGAACGAGGAGATCAGGCCGGCCGGGACGCCGTAGGAGCCGTCCGACGGGATGCCCATGGAGGTCCAGTCGCCCTCGGCGGTGCCGTTGACCCACGTGTGGACGTGGTCGATGGCGGCGTTGGCGGCCGAGGCGGCCGAGGACGCGCCACGGGCCTCGATGATCGCGGCGCCGCGCTTGGCGACGGTCGGGATGAAGGTGTCGGCGAGCCACAGCTCGTCGTCGACGACCTCGGCGGCGTTCTTGCCGGCGATCTCCGCGTGGAAGATGTCCGGGTACTGGGTCGCCGAGTGGTTGCCCCAGATGGTCAGTCGCTTGATGTCGGAGACGGCGGCACCGGTCCGGGCGGCCAGCTGCGAGATCGCGCGGTTGTGGTCCAGGCGGGTCATCGCGGTGAAGCGCTCGGCCGGTACGTCCGGGGCGGCGGCCTGCGCGATGAGCGCGTTGGTGTTGGCCGGGTTGCCCACGACCAGGACCTTGATGTCGTCCGCGGCGTGCGCGTTGATCGCCGCGCCCTGCGGCTTGAAGATGCCGCCGTTGGCGGAGAGCAGGTCACCGCGCTCCATGCCCTTGGTGCGCGGGCGGGCGCCCACGAGCAGCGCGACGTTGGCGCCGTCGAAGCCCTGGTTCGGGTCGTCGAAGATGTCGATGCCGGCGAGCAGCGGGAAGGCGCAGTCGTCGAGCTCCATGGCGGTGCCCTCGGCGGCCTTCATGCCCTGCGGGATCTCCAGGAGCCGGAGCTTGACCGGCACATCCGCGCCGAGCAGGTGACCGGAGGCGATGCGGAAGAGCAGCGCGTAGCCGATCTGGCCGGCGGCGCCGGTCACGGTGACATTCACGGGAGTGCGGGTCATGGCCTTCTCCGTTAGACAGCGGGCGGTGGGGCGTCCCTGCCCCATGTGCTGGGCCCCAAGTGCGGGGAGGACGCCGCTCCTCTGTCCTGTGAATCTTGACGTGAAGAGACATCCGCGGTCAGGCTATCCGACCCGGACGGGAGCGGGTCCCCCGGCCGGTGTGGTGCATGGCACACGGGCCGGGAGTTCGAAGGCGGACCGGGGGTGTCCGCCCTGCATTCCGCGCCTTCCAGGGGCCTTTCGGGCCACTCCACGAGGAAGATCCGGCCCCTTCGGTGTCCTTCCACGGACTTGACATACGCCCCGGCCACCCGCCGCCCGCCGCCCGCCGCACCGGCCCGGCGGAGGGGGTCGTCAGCGGACGGTGAAGCGCAGGGCGCTCTCCAGGAACGGGATCTCCAGCCACGGCTTGGGCTCCATCACCAGGGCGAGCAGCGTGATCGCCACCCCCAGCAGCCCGTACGTGATCATGTCCGTGAAGCGGGAGCGCACCGCGAGCATGCCCACCGAGGGCAGGACCCGCCGCATCACCGCGCCCGCGATCAGGGCCACACCGATCAGGAGGCAGCCGATCCGGGCCTGCCCCAGCGCGGTGACCAGCAGCCCGGCCGCGGTCGCGGCGAGCACGCTGAGCATCGGCCACTGGCGGGCGGGCGCGGGCGCGCCCCCGGCCGCGGCACGGCCCCCGCCCTCGGGGCGGGCCGTGCCCTGGGTCAGGGAGGGGAACCGCCGCGACCCCCCGGCCCCGGCCCCGCTCGCACGCTTACTCGCACGGGTGCCCGCCCGGGCACCCGTACCGGCGCCGGGCGCGGACCTGGCCTTGGCGGAGCCGCTGCCGGTGCCGGATTCGCCGCCGCCGCTGCTGGTGCCCGGTGCGCCCTCGGTTCCGGGCTCCGCGCCGGGATCAGCCTGCACTGGGGGTCCGTTCGGCCGCCTCGACGACGTTGACGAGGAGCTGGGCCCGGGTCATCGGGCCGACGCCGCCCGGGTTCGGGGAGATCCACCCGGCCACCTCGGCGACGCCGGGGTGCACGTCGCCGACGATCCTGCCGTTCTCGTCCCGGCTGACGCCCACGTCGAGCACGGCCGCGCCCGGCTTCACGTCCTCCGGCTTGACCAGGTGCGGCACACCGGCCGCGGCGACCACGATGTCCGCCTGGCGCAGCAGCCCGGAGAGGTCGCGCGTACCGGTGTGGCAGAGCGTCACGGTGGCGTTCTCGGACTTGCGGGTCAGCAGCAGGCCGATGGAGCGCCCGACGGTGATGCCGCGGCCGAGGACGACGACGTGCGCGCCGTCGATCGCGACCCCGTGGTGGCGCAGCAGCTCCACGATCCCGTACGGGGTGCAGGGCAGCGGGCCCGGCTCGCCCAGCACCAGCCGGCCGAGCGACATCGGGTGCAGGCCGTCGGCGTCCTTCTCCGGACTCATCAGCTCCAGCACCCGGTTGGTGTCGATGCCCCGGGGCAGCGGGAGCTGGACGATGTAACCGGTGCACGCGGGATCGGCGTTGAGTTCCCGCACCACCGCCTCGATGTCCTCCTGCGAGGCGGTGGCGGGCAGTTCGCGCTGGATGGAGGCGATGCCGACCTCCGCGCAGTCCCGGTGCTTGCCGTTGACGTACCAGCGGCTGCCCGGATCGTCGCCGACCAGCAGGGTGCCGAGGCCGGGGGTGATCCCCCGGGCCTTGAGCGCCGCCACTCGGGCGGTCAGTTCGGACTTGATCGCGGCTGCGGTGGCCTTGCCATCGAGAATCTGGGCGGTCATGTCCCCATCCTCCCGGATGAGGTGGCCCCGGTTCCAGTCGCGGGGCGGTCGCGGGGGACGAGCCGGACAGTTCATTGCACTTGCACAACAAGTGACCGGCGGTTCGCGCCGCCGCTGGACAAGCCCGTACCGGTCGGACCACGATGACCGAAAGAGTGCCGCGGGCAGTGCCGGGGGGCGTACCGCAGATCCTGTTGTTCCTCCGCGCGTGCCGTGCGTCCCCGCACTTCCACGGAGGAACACCGCAGATGAGCTTCGGCGACCCGAACAACCCCTACGGTCAGCAGCAGCCCCCGGCCCCTCAGGGCCAGCCCGGCTACGGCTACCCGCAGCAGCCCCCGCAGGGCACCCCGCCGCCGCAGGGCGGTTACGCCTACCCGCAGCAGCAGGCTCCGCAGGGCTACCCGGGCTACCCCGGCGGCCCCGCCGGTTTCCCGGGTGCGCCGCTGCGGATGCCGGGTCTGCTGAGGACCGCCCGTGTGCTGCTGTTCGTCATCGGCGGCCTGCAAATCCTCCTCGGCCTCCTCATGTGCGTCGGCGCCGCCGTGATATCGGGCTCCACCGGGACGGAGGGCATCGGGTCGGGCCTCACGGGCGCCCTGCTCGTCGGCATCGGCCTCGTCCTCGTCGTCTCCGGCGGGCTGGCCGTCTTCCTCGGCGCCAAGTTCGCCAACGGCGGCAACGGCATCCGGATCACGACGATCGTCTTCGGCGCGCTCGGCGGCCTGAGCAGCCTCAGCAACTTCGCCGGTGGCTCCTCGGGCGCCGCGGCCGGCGGGGGCATCAGCGTGGCCGTATCCTGCATCATCCTCG
Organism: Streptomyces sp. NPDC051567; assembly: GCF_044454165.1. NCBI lineage: Bacteria > Bacillati > Actinomycetota > Actinomycetes > Kitasatosporales > Streptomycetaceae > Streptomyces > Streptomyces sp. NPDC051567. The sequence continues at coordinate 11,576 of NZ_JBITDK010000027.1, forward strand.
CCTCGGTGGTCACCGGCCCCGGCGCCGCCTGGTTCAAGCGCCCGCGCCACTGACCCGCACACCGGCCCACCGGCGGCGTGTGCGGACCGTACGTCCCACGCCCGCCCCGTTCCACGGCGAAGGCCGCGACCCGCGCTGCTGCGGGTCGCGGCCTTCGCCGTCACGGCCGGGGCTCAGTGGAAGAAGTGCCGGGTCCCGGTGAAGTACATCGTCACGCCCGCCTTCGCGGCGGCCTCGATCACCTGCTCGTCACGGACCGAACCGCCCGGCTGGACCACGGCCTTGACCCCGGCCGCCGTCAGGATCTCCAGCCCGTCCGGGAAGGGGAAGAAGGCGTCGGACGCGGCGTACGAGCCCTGCGCGCGCTCGGCGCCCGCCCGCTCGACGGCGAGCTTCGCCGAGTCCACCCGGTTGACCTGGCCCATGCCGACGCCGACCGAGGCTCCGCCCTTGGCGAGCAGGATCGCGTTGGACTTGACGGCCCGGCAGGCCCGCCAGGCGAAGGCCAGCTCGGCCAGTTCCCCGGCGGAGAGCGCCTCGCCGGTGGCGAGGGTCCAGTGCGCCGGGTCGTCGCCCTCGGCCTGGCCCTTCCCCTTCTCGAACGTGTCCGAGTGCTGGAGCAGCACGCCGCCGCTGATGGGCTTGAGGTCGCCCGGCTGGTGCGGGGTGCCGTCCACCTTCAGGACCCGGATGTTCTTCTTCCTCGCCAGGACCTCGACCGCGCCGTCCTCGTAGGCGGGGGCCGCGATGACCTCGGTGAAGATCTCCGCTACCTGCTCGGCGAGTTCGACGGTCACCGGACGGTTGACGGCGATGACGCCGCCGAAGGCCGACAGCGGGTCGCAGGCGTGCGCCTTGCGGTGCGCGGCGGCGATGTCCTCGCCCTCACCGGCGACGGCGATGCCGCACGGGTTGGCGTGCTTGATGATCGCGACGCAGGGCTCGTCGTGGTCGTAGGCGGCGCGGCGGGCGGCCTCGGTGTCCACGTAGTTGTTGAAGGACATCTCCTTGCCGTGCAGCTGCTCGGCGTTGGCGAGCCCGCCCGGCTGACCGTCGGTGTAGAGGGCGGCGGCCTGGTGCGGGTTCTCGCCGTAGCGCAGGTTCGTCTTGCGCTCCCAGGCCCCGGCCAGGAACTCGGGCAGCACGGCCTCCGGCTCCGGGGCGTAGGAGCCGGTGAACCAGGAGGCGACGGCCACGTCGTAGGCGGCGGTGTGCTGGAACGCCTCGGCGGCGAGCCGCTTGCGCGCGGTCAGGTCGAAGCCGCCGCCCTGGGCCGCGGCGAGCACGTCGGCGTACCGCTCGGGGCTGGTCACGACCGCGACGGAGGGGTGGTTCTTGGCGGCGGCGCGGACCATCGACGGGCCGCCGATGTCGATCTGCTCCACGCACTCGTCGGCGGTGGCACCCGACTGGACGGTCGCCAGGAAGGGGTAGAGGTTGACGACCACCAGGTCGAAGGGCTCGACGCCCAGTTCGGCGAGCTGGTTGCGGTGGTCCTCCAGGCGCAGGTCGGCGAGGATGCCGGCGTGCACGCGCGGGTGCAGGGTCTTGACCCGGCCGTCGAGGCACTCGGGGAAGCCGGTCAGCTCCTCGACCTTGGTGACGGGCACCCCGGCCGCGGCGATCCTCGCGGCGGTGGAGCCGGTGGAGACGAGCGCGACGCCCGCCCCGTGCAGGCCGCGGGCCAGCTCCTCCAGACCCGTCTTGTCGTAGACGCTGACCAGCGCGCGCCGGATCGGACGCCGGGTCGACGTGGGATCGGCGGCCTCGGCGGCGGTCTCGACAACAGTCTTGACGACGGTCTCGACGGCAGCCTGTGCGGCGGTCTCTGCGGCGCTCACTGGATTGTTACCTTTCGTCCCTCAATGCGGTAGCCGTGCCGGGCCAGGCGCCCCACGACATCGACGAGCAGCTGACGCTCGACTTCCTTGATGCGCTCGTGCAGAGCGGCTTCTTCCTCCCCGTCCCGCACCTCGACCGCGCTCTGGGCGATGATCGGGCCGGTGTCCACCCCGCTGTCCACGAAGTGGACGGTGCAGCCGGTGACCTTCGCGCCGTAGGCGAGGGCGTCCCGGACGCCGTGCGCACCGGGGAAGGCCGGGAGGAGGGCGGGGTGGGTGTTGACGATCCGGCCGCCGAAGCGGCCGATGAACTCCGCGCCCACGATCTTCATGAACCCGGCGGAGACGACGAGGTCCGGCGCGTGGGCGGCCGTCGCCGCGGTGAGGGCGACATCCCACTCCGCGCGGTTCGCGTACGCCCCGACCGGGCAGACGAAGGTGGGAATCCCGGCTTTCTCCGCGCGCTCCAGACCGGCGATGTTCTCCCGGTCGGCTCCCACGGCGACGACTTCGGCGCCGAAGCCCTCGGGTCCGTCGGGGTGGGCGTCGATGGCGTCGAGCAGGGCCTGGAGGTTGGTGCCGGAACCGGAGACCAGCACGACCAGGCGGGAGGCGGCCATGGGAGGCCCTTTCTCAAGGGAATGCGGTGTTCGTCTTGTGCGGTCATACGAAACTCCGGGGTACCCGTATACGGGGAACCCTACGAAGCCGCCGACCGCCTGCAACGATACCGGCACACCGGACGGCCCCCGAGGGACGGGGGGACGCCCGAGAGGTAGCGTCTGGCATACAAGCCGCAAACAGGCAGCACCCGGTCCCGGCCGGTCCCGTTCCGCGCCAGCGCGGCCCGGAAACTCACGGGACCCGCCGTACCCACCGCACCACCCGCCGTACCGCTCGCCGTACCGCTCGCCGTACCGCTCGCCGTACCCGCCACGACGTCCCCGGACGTTCTTGACACAGGGGAAGAAACGCACCCGATGCCGGACCGCCGTCAGCCCGACTCCTCCACCGACGACCCCGCCGACAACCCCTTCGCGGCGCCCCCGGAAGGCCGGCCCGACCAGCCGTGGCAGCCGCGCAGCGGCGGTGACGGCGGGGGCGGGGGCGGCAACGGCCCGAAGGGGCCCGGCAGCCAGGGCGGCCCGGCGCGCTGGGACCCGACGGACCCGCTCCAGCGCCGGGCCCGCTACGCGATGCTGGCCGGCATGTGGGGCTTCTTCTTCGGGATCTTCGGCATCCCGTCGGTGGGACTGCTGCTGGGGGCGCTCGCCCTGTACTGGGGGATCAGCGCGCTCCGGGGACGGCCCGCGGACGCCAAGGACACCGCCGCCGCCCCGGCCGCCAAGGCCACCGCGAGCGCCCCGGCCACCGGTGCCGGAAAGGCCCCGGCGGCCCGGGGCGGGCCGGCCTCGATGGGCGCGGCGGCCCGGCCCCAGCGCACGGCGGCCGTCAGCGGCATGGTCACCGCCTCGCTGGCGATCCTGCTGGCCCTCAGCTCGTACGCCCTGCAGATCGTCTACAAGGACTTCTATGTCTGCCGCGAGGACGCCCTCACCACGTCGGCGGAGCTCCAGTGCAACAGCCTGCTCCCGGACAACTACATCGGGAAGACCCTGAAGGTCCAGAAGTCCTGACGGTCCGGAGCGACGCCAGGAAGTGACCCCCGGGAACCGCCACGAAGTGGCCCCGGCCGCACCGCGCGGCCGGGGCCACTTCCGTGTTCCCTCCCCCTCTTTCCCCTCTCCCCTCCCTGTTTCGCTCGCCCCGCTCCCCGCTCAGGCGGGCGGCTTCCGCCGGGCCATGACCCGGGCACCCGCCACGGGCGGTACGGGTGGCCCCGGGGCCGGAGCCGGGACGGACGTGCGGTCCGGAGTCGGATCGGGGCCCGGGGCCGGGGGCCGGTCCTCGTTCGGGTGCGGGCTGAACGCCGGTACGACGGTCACCTGACGGAGCGATTCCGGCGGCCCGGCCGGGACCGCCGCAGCACCGGTGCCGGAGGCAGGTTCCGGGTCGGGGCCGGGGTCGGGGTCCGGGTCGGGAGTACGTACGGGGCCGGACGCGGGCCCCGGCACCTGAGCCGGGGCCGGACCCGATGTGCGGTCCGGGGTGCGGTCCGGGGTGCGGTCCGGGGCCGGGGGGAAGTCCGGGATCAGGGTGCCCGCCGCCTGGCGCAGCGCCGCCCAGCGGAGCTCCCGTACGCCCGTGTCGTGCCAGTCCTCGGCCGCGTCCGGGGCCTCCGGGCCCCTCGCCGGACGGGTCCGCCAGGCGTGCACGGTCACCGCCACCGGCACCGCGAGGAGCAGCGTCCAGGCGAGCGCCGCCGCCCCGGTGGCCCACCAGACCGGCCCGAGGACCGCCAGGTCCCGCGTGCCCAGCGGCCCCGCCGAGGCGGCGGCGAGCCCGGCCATGACCAGCGCGCACACCAGGGCGCCCAGGGCCGCCGTGAGCGCGGTCTCCCCGTACGGGACCTCGCGCGCCCGGCGTACCGCGAGCCAGCCCACCGCCAGCCCGGCCACCACCGGGACCACGGCCGCCGCCCAGGTCAGCGGGGTTCCGGGCCCCTCGGGCGGGAGCGCCGCCAGCAGCGGGAACCGGGGCAGGGAGGGCGAGCCGCCGAAGCCGAACGGGGTGGCGGCGGCTCCGGGGCCGAGGGTGAAGCCGGGGCCCAGCGCGTAGGCGGCGCCCCAGACCATGGCGTTCGGGACCAGGGTGAGCGCGAGGAGCAGGACCGCGAACCGGCCCGACCACACCCCGGTCAGCGCCAGGAACGACGCCTGGGCCTCCGCGCCGTGCCACGCCAGCGAGGCTCCGACGAGCAGCGCGCCGCCGCCCAGGAGGACGAGGGCTCCGCCCGCCCCGGCCCGCAGCGCCAGCGCGTAACGGGGGCGCGTGATGTGCCTTCGCACGCCCCCTGGAAACCAGGACGGCAGCGGCCCGAGCGGACGCCCCCGGGCCATCCAGACCCCGCCTGCGGAGGCGAGCACGGCGACGAGGGGGACGTGCCAGGCCGCGCTGAGCGGGTCGGCGGGCATGGGGCCACCGGCCGCGTACACCGTGGCGAGGGCCCCGACGGCCAGATATCCGCAGATCACGGCGGAGATGACGGCGCCGGCCGGCAGTCCGCCCCGCTCGGCGCCCCCCGGTCCACCGGGCCCGCCCGGTGCGCACCGCCGCGCCGGTCCGTGCGGCGCGTACGGCTCGCACTCCGGCGCCTTCTCCCCGCCGGAGGCACAGCCCAGCCGGGCGGCGCGCCAGATGAGCAGCACGGGGAGCGCGACGAGCAGCAGCGGTGTCACCCCGACGGGCGCGGGCACGCCGGACAGGGTCTCGTAGCGCACCAGCTCCGTCCCGTGGGCGAGCAGCCAGAGCCCGGCGGCGAGGTGCAGGGCGCCGCCGGGGCCGCTGTCGGGGTAGGGGGAGCTGATCCACAGCACGATGACGAGGACGGCGAGGGAGCCGAGCCCCAGTCCGGCGGCCACGGCGCCGCCCACCACACAGGCGGCGGCTGCGGGTGAACGGCCCCGCCCGCCGGGTCGCGGGGCCGCTGACGACGGGGTCCCGCGTTCGGTCATTTGGGTCACCCCGTCATGGTGCCAACGACACGCGCTATGGACGCGTAACAGGCAAATGTCCGTGGTGTCGCCCAATATACGTTTATGTACTTTATTGCTCAGGGCCGCCGTCCGGTCCGTCACGTCTGCCGGGTCGCGGGGAGTGTGGCATGACACACGGCGACCCGGAGCTGAGCCTCCCCTCCCCGAAGGAGCGCCGCGGACTGCGTGAAGCGGCGGCCCTGACGCATGAGGAGATCGCGGCGGAGGTGGGCGTCACCGCGTCCACCGTCCGCTCCTGGGAAACCGGGCGCACCGACCCCCGGGGCCGCAAACGCGAGGCCTACGCGAGAATCCTCTCCCGCCTGGCGGCCTCCTCCCCCGCCCCCGCGGACCCGCCTGCGAGCACCACCGCCCCGCCCCCGCCGACCACGGCGCCCCCGGCCCCGGCCGCCCCCTCCTGGGCCCGGGCGGCCCCGGCCAGGCCCCGCTGGGTCCCCGCGGTCCCGCCCCCGCCACCGTCCCGGGGCCCCGGGGCCCCGCCGTCCCGGGGCCCCGCCGCCCCGTCCTGGGCCCCGCCCACCACGGGCCCGGCCACGGCTCCGGCTCCTGCTGCGGGCGGGGTTCCGGCCGGGGGCCCGGCCGGGCAGGCCCCGCCGGGCACCACGGGCACCACGGGCACCACAGGCAGCACAGGCACCACAGGCAGCACGGACGCGTCCGGGCAGGGCCTGGGCGTGGCCGCAGCCGGGACCGCCGCCGGGACCGCGCCCAGGGCCGGGGTCCTGCGGGCCTTCACGGGCGGCGGACAGGGCCGGGCCGGGAGCCCCAGCACCCGGCCCAAGGCCGCCGTCAAGCGGGCCGCGAAGCCCCCGGTCGCGCTGACCCGGCACGAGGCCAAGGCCGCCGTCAAGGCGGGTGGCGGCGGCCTCGCCACCCTCGGCCCCGGCACCACCGACCCGCTGGACACCGCCACCCGCACCACCGGGGGCACGGACAGCACCCCGAGCACGGGGAACACCCGGGGCACCGGGGGCACCACCGGCTCCGGCAGGTTCACCGCTCCCCCGGGCTCCCCCGGGCACCCGGACACCTCGGGCGCCTCGGACCCCTCAGGCCCCACTGGCAGCCGTAAAGACTCTGCCCCCGGCACCCCTCCCGAGCCCCCTGGGCCTTCCGGGACCCCGTCCGCCGGCCCGGCCCCCGGCCCGACGACCGACCCGGCGGCCGGACCGGCGGCCGGACCGGCGGTCCCCGTAGCCCCTGTAGTCCCCTTGGGGCTCGTCGACCCCATCGAGCCCACGGACCCCAACGACCCCGTCGCGGCCTTCGACGCCCTCTACGCCTGCGCCGCGCCCTCCCTCACCCGCCAGGCGTACCTGCTGACCAGCCGCCGGGCCCTCGCCCGGGAGGCCGTGGAGCGCGCGTTCCACCACGCCTGGGCGCACTGGCCCGAGGTGGCCACCGACCCGGACCCGGTGGGCTGGGTGCGCGCGGCCACGTACGAGTACGCGCTCTCGCCCTGGCACCGGCTCCGGCGCGCGCACCGGCGGCCCGACGAGCCTCCCGCCGAGCCCGCCGACCGGATTCTCCTGGACGCCATGCTCGCGCTGCACCCCGTCCACCGCCGTACCGTCCTGCTCTACGACGGCATCGGCCTGGACCTCCCCGACACCGCCGCCGAGACCGAGGCCACCACCTCCACCACCGGCAGCCGTCTCCTGCACGCGCACGCCGACCTGGCCGACCTGATCCCCGATCTGGCCGACGCACCGCCCGCGACCCGGTCCGCGCTGCTGCGCGACCGGTTCGGCGCGCTGGTACCGCCCGTGCCGCTGGTCCCCCGCCCGGCGGCCGTCGTGCGCGGCGCGGCGGAGCAGCGCACGCGGCTGTGGACCCGGGCGGTGCTCGGCCTGACCGCGATGATCGCCGTCGCGACCACCTACACCCTCTCGACCGCGCCCACCAAGTACGACCCGCCGCCCGCCCCGGGCGCGAACGTCTCCGGCGTCCCCCCGCACAGCGGCCCGCAGCGGCTCACCGAGGAGAGCCGGCAGCTCCACGACAAGCTGGACGCGGACCCGGCCGCCGGTCCCCGCCGCATCACCCCCAGGATCGAGTGACCCGGCACCCGAAGAACCGGTCCTCCGGGCGGAAACGGAGAACGGGCGTGGGGGGCCCCCCCCCCCCGGGGGGGGGGGCCCCCCCCCCCGCCGCCCCCCCCCCCGCCGCGGCCCGCCCCCCCCCCGCCCCGCCCCCGGCCCCCCCGGGCGGCCCGGGCCGTGTCGA
>NZ_JBITDK010000027.1:19269-94709 GCF_044454165.1 Streptomyces sp. NPDC051567
CCCGGCCGCCGCGCCCCCCCCCCCCCCCCCCGGCCGCGGGCCCCCCCCCCCCCCCCGCGGGCCGGGGGGGGGCCCCCCGGGGGTGGGGGGGGGCCCCCCCCCGGGGGGGGGGGGCGCCCCACGCCCGTGTCCGTCCGCGTACGGCGGCGGAAGGCGGCCGGAGACCGCTGCCCGTCGCGCCGCGGCGACTGCGTACTGCTTGTTCCTACGGCTACTGCCGTTACTGCCGTTGCTGCTGTTACTACTACTGCTGGTGCTGTGCTGCTGTTACTGCGCCGCGTTCAGGATCTCGCGGGCCAGCTTCGCGGTCTCGGTCGGCGTCTTGCCGACCTTGACGCCGGCGGCCTCAAGGGCCTCCTTCTTGGCCTGCGCGGTGCCGGAGGAGCCGGAGACGATGGCGCCGGCGTGGCCCATGGTCTTGCCCTCGGGGGCGGTGAAGCCCGCGACGTAGCCGACGACCGGCTTGGTGACGTTCTTCGCGATGAAGTCCGCCGCGCGCTCCTCGGCGTCGCCGCCGATCTCGCCGATCATGACGATCAGGTCGGTGTCGGGGTCCGCCTCGAACGCCGCGAGGGCGTCGATGTGCGTGGTGCCGACGACCGGGTCGCCACCGATGCCGACGGCCGAGGAGAAGCCGATGTCACGGAGCTCGTACATCATCTGGTAGGTCAGCGTGCCCGACTTGGACACGAGACCGATGCGGCCGGGCTTGGTGATGTCGCCCGGGATGATGCCGGCGTTGGACTGGCCGGGGGTGATCAGACCCGGGCAGTTCGGGCCGATGATCCGCGTCGTGTTGCCCTTGGCGGTCGCGTACGCCCAGAAGGCGGCGGAGTCGTGCACCGCGATGCCCTCGGTGATGACGACGGCCAGCGGGATCTCGGCGTCGATGGCCTCGACGACGGCGGCCTTGGCGAAGGCCGGCGGGACGAAGAGGACGGAGACGTTCGCGCCCGTCTTCTCCATCGCCTCGACGACGGAACCGAAGACCGGTACCTCGGTGCCGTCGAAGTCGACGGTGGTGCCGGCCTTGCGCGGGTTCACGCCGCCGACGATGTTGGTGCCGTCAGCCAGCATCAGCTTGGTGTGCTTCATGCCCGTGGCACCGGTCATGCCCTGGACGATGACCTTGCTGTCCTTGTTGAGGAAGATAGCCATGTGAGTCTGTGACCTCTGCCCTTACTTCGCAGCCGCGAGCTCGGCGGCCTTGTCGGCCGCGCCGTCCATGGTGTCCACGCGCTGTACCAGCGGGTGGTTGGCGTCCGAGAGGATCTTGCGACCCAGCTCGGCGTTGTTGCCGTCGAGGCGGACGACCAGCGGCTTGGTGACCGCCTCGCCCTTGTCCTCCAGCAGCTTCAGCGCCTGGACGATGCCGTTGGCGACCTCGTCGCACGCGGTGATGCCACCGAAGACGTTGACGAAGACGGACTTGACGTCCGGGTCACCGAGGATGATCTCAAGACCGTTGGCCATGACGGCGGCGGAGGCGCCACCACCGATGTCCAGGAAGTTGGCGGGCTTGACCCCGCCGTGGTTCTCACCGGCGTACGCGACGACGTCGAGGGTGCTCATGACGAGCCCCGCGCCGTTGCCGATGATGCCGACCTCACCGTCGAGCTTGACGTAGTTGAGGTTCTTCTCCTTGGCCGCGGCCTCCAGCGGGTTCGCGGCGGCGTGGTCCACGAACTCCTCGTGGCCCGGCTGGCGGAACTCGGCGTTCTCGTCCAGCGAGACCTTGCCGTCGAGCGCGATGACACGGCCGTCGGCGACCTTGGCCAGCGGGTTGACCTCGACGAGGAGCGCGTCCTCGGCGATGAAGGTCGCCCACAGGGTCACCAGGATCTCGGCGACCTGCTCGGCCACGGCCTCCGGGAACTTCGCCAGGGCGACGATCTCGCGGGCCTTCTCGATGGTCACGCCCTCGTTGGCGTTGACCGGGACCTTCGCGAGGGCCTCGGGGGTCTTCTCCGCGACCTCCTCGATGTCCATGCCGCCCTGCACCGAGGCCATGGCCAGGAAGGTGCGGTTGGTGCGGTCGAGCAGGTAGGAGACGTAGTACTCCTCGTCGATCTCCGGAGCCGTCTCGGCGATCATCACCTTGTGGACCGTGTGGCCCTTGATGTCCATGCCGAGGATGTCCGTCGCACGGGCGACGGCCTCGTCCGGGGTGGCCGCAAGCTTCACGCCACCGGCCTTGCCGCGGCCGCCGACCTTCACCTGCGCCTTGACGACCGACTTGCCGCCCAGCCGCTCGGTGGCCTCGCGAGCCGCCTCGGGCTCGGTGATGACTTCACCGGCCAGCACCGGTACACCGTGCTTGGCGAAGAGGTCCCTCGCCTGGTACTCGAACAGGTCCACGCGCGTCCGTCCCTTGTCTTCAAAGATTCGCAGTGATTCGCGGTTATCTGCTATCTGCGTGGGCGTGCCGCGGAGGGCAACGTGACGGCGCTGTCACAAGGAAGGCGCACACGGTGACCGTGGACGCGGCATGTCCGTCCCGCAGGTTATCCCCGTGGGACGTAGGTCCCTAAATCACAGATCACACCTGAGCGGTGATACCGGTCACAGATCACCTCCCGGTTGAGCTGGCGCTTCGCACGATCCACCGCTTTTCCGGCCCCGCCCGGCCACCTGCGCGCAACCCCGCCCCACCTGCCGGTACGCGCCCGGCCCGCCCTCCTCGCACGGGCCCTGCCCGACTTCTTGTACGGGGCCCTGCGCACCGTCGCCCCGCCGGGCCGGACGGAACCCCGCCCGGCCCGGCCCGCGGGGCAGGGGTCACGGAACCGGCAGGGGCCGCTTCTCCAGCGCGGCGGCCATCACCTCCGGGAACAGGTCGGGGGTGCAGGCGAAGGCGGGGGCGCCCAGCGCGGCCAGGGCGGCGGCGTGCTCCCGGTCGTAGGCGGGGGCGCCCTCGTCGGACAGGGCGAGCAGGGTCACGAACTCCACGCCCGCGCCCTTCATCGCTGCGACCCGCTTGAGCATCTCGTCGCGTATGCCGCCCTCGTAGAGGTCACTGATCAGGACGAGGACGGTGTCGGCGGGCCGGGTGATCCTCGACTGGCAGTAGGCCAGGGCCCGGTTGATGTCGGTGCCGCCGCCCAGTTGTGTCCCGAAGAGCACGTCCACCGGATCGTCGAGCTGATCTGTCAGGTCCACGACGGCGGTGTCGAAGACGACGAGCCGCGTGGTGATCGCGCGCAGGGAGGCGAGGACGGCGCCGAAGACGGAGGCGTAGACGACCGAGGCCGCCATCGAACCCGACTGGTCGATGCAGAGGATCACCTCCTTCTTCACCGACTGCGCCGCCCGGCCGTAACCGATCAGCCGCTCGGGGACGACGGTGCGGTACTCGGGCAGGTAGTTCTTGAGGTTGGCGCGGATCGTGCGGTCCCAGTCGATGTCGTGGTGGCGGGGGCGGCTGATCCGGGCCGAGCGGTCGAGGGCGCCGGTGAGGGTGGCCCGGGTGCGGGTCGCGAGCCGCCGCTCCAGCTGCTCGACCACCTTGCGGACCACGGCCCGCGCCGTCTCCTTCGTCGCCTCGGGCATCGCCTTGTTCAGCGAGAGGAGGGTGCCGACGAGATGGACGTCCGGCTCGACGGCCTCCAGCATCTCCGGCTCCAGGAGCAGGGTGGACAGGCCGAGCCGCTCGATCGCGTCGCGCTGCATGACCTGGACCACCGAGCTGGGGAAGTACGTACGGATGTCCCCGAGCCAGCGGGCCACGTGCGGCGCGGACCCGCCGAGCCCGGCCGACCGCCGCCCCGACGCCTTGCGGGGACCGGCCGCGCCCGCGCCGCCGTACAGCGCGGTGAGCGCGGCGTCCATCGCCGCGTCCCGCCCGGCCGGCGCGTACCCGGTCCCGTCCGCCTCGCCCCCGCCGAGCACCATCCGCCACCGCCGCAACCGCTCGTCCCCGGCGACCGCGGCCTCCCCCGACGCCTGCCCCGATGCCTGCCCCGATGCCACCGCCACGCCCTTCTTCCCGCTCCCGGCCATCCGCCCCGCCCCTTTCCTCTTCCTGGTCCTCGTCCCGTTTCCTTCATGACCTCGTGCCCCGGCGGCGCACCCGGCACGGCCCGTCAGCCCGTACCTGTTCCGGAGCCCGTACCGCCGCCCGCGCCCGTACTCGCGCTCGCGCTCGTGAGGAGCATCCGGACGAGGTCCACCACCGCGTCCGCCCGGCCGGGGTCCAGCTCCGGGGCGAAGCCCTCGGGGGCCCCGCCGGGGCCGTTGCCCGTGGCCGGGCCGGAGCCGGGGCCGCGGCGGACCAGCTCGCCCAGGGTCCGCCGCACCCCCGGCTCGTACGCCCCGAACGTCCGCCGCAGCAAGGGCAGTACGTCGGTGAAGGCGCGCTCCGGCACCGACACGAGCCAGGTGTCGATCAGGCCCAGCAGCCGGTCGTCGTGGACGAGCAGCGTGCCGCCGCCCGAGGCGCCGCCCGCGAAGCCCTCGATCCAGCCCGCCGCGTCGGCCGGGGTGGCGGCCGGGGAGAGGGCCAGGCCCATCAGCCGGGCCGTCTCCCCTGCCGGGAGGCGCCCGTCGTCGAGCAGCAGCCGGGCCGCCCGGCCGCGGATCAGCCCCGGCACCGCCTCCCGGCCCGCCAGCTTCCGCAGCACCTGCGACCAGCGCTCCCGCAGCCCCTCGTCACCGTCCGCCAGCAGGCCGACCGCCCCGTGCACCCCGTCCACCTGGCCCCGCAGCTCCGCCGCCGCGTCGGCGTCCAGGCCGGTGGCGCAGGCGGAGGGCAGCGCCACGCATATCCGCTCGGCGAGACCGGCCGCCACCGTGGACAGCGCCGCCCCGTCGGTCCCCCGGACGTCGCCGTACCGCAGCGAACGGGCCAGCGCGGGCAGGGCCTTGGCCAGCCGTGCCACATCGGTGTCCAGCGCGGCCCGGTCCGCGAGCGCCCGCAGCACCGCGGGCAGGGCCCCGGACAACCCGGCCAGCAGGCACTGTTCGGCCAGGGCCGTCACCTCGCCCAGCTCCCGGGCGCCCGTCGCGTCCGCCTCGGCCCTGGCGGTGGCCGCCGCCAGGACGGTCGTGCCCCAGATGCCCGCCTCGGCGACCCGTACCGACAGTTCCGGTTCCCAGCGGAGCCGCCAGGTCTCCCGGAAGGTCCCGGTGCTCCCGCGCGAGGCGGCCGGTGTGCCCCAGCCGATGCCGAGCAGCCTCAGCCGGTGCAGCAGCAGGGACTTCGCCGCGTCGGTGTCCTTGCGCAGGTCGAGTTCCACCTCGCGTTCCTGCGCCTCGGCCTTGAGCCGCAGGCTCTTCTGGCGCCTGGTCAGGTCCCGCTGGAGCGGTACGGCGGGCGCCGCGTCGGGGACCTCGCCGAGCACGTCCCCGACGACGAGCCGGTCCTCGATCAGCGCGAGCGGTATGTCCGAGCCGTCGCACATCACCGCCCGGACCGCTTCCAGGGTCTCGGTCAGGCCGGGCAGGGGCCGCCCGCGCATCGCGGCCAGCGTCCCGGCGAGCCGGACCGCCTCGATGACGTGCGCGGACGAGACCTGCCGTCCCTCCTCCCGCAGCAGGCCCGCGACCTTGGTCAGCCACCGCTCCACGGGCCGGTCCCGGGCCGTGAAGAGGTGCCCGTACCAGCCGGGCGAGGTGATGCCCGCGCCGTACCCGCCGGCGCGGGCCAGCCGGCGGTGCGTCCAGGGCACCCAGGTGGTCTCCACCCTGACCTTGGGCAGCCCGGTGAGCAGCGCCCGGTCGGCGGTCGCCGTGGCCGCCCGGGCCCGGAGCGCCGGGACGTGCCAGGCCCCGCACACCACGGCGCAGTCGTCGCCGAACTCCCGGCGGGCGGCCCGTATCCGCTGCCGCATGTGCGCCTCGCGCACCAGGTCGCGGGGGTGGCCGCCGTCCCCGTACGTCTCGCGCAGGGCTGCCATGGCCTCCCCGAGCGCCTCGAACACGGCGAGCGGGTCCCGGGCGGCGCCCCCGGTGCCCCGGTGTTCGACCACGTCCTCCCACCAGCGCTCGGGGTCGTCGTACCCGGCGGTCGTGGCGAGCACCGCGAGCGGGTCCAGCCGTACCGGGACGGGTGCGCCCCGGTCCCCGTCCGCCTCCGGGCCCTCCTCCTCGCCGTCCTCCGTCCCGGGTCCGGCCAGGGTGTGCGCGGCCGGGAGGTCGATGAACCGGACGGGGGTCCCGGATTCCTGGGCCCAGCGGATCGCGACCCACTCCGGGGAGAAGCCGGCCAGCGGCCAGAACGCGGCCCGGCCCGGGTCGTCCGCGGCGTGGGCGAGCAGGGCCACGGGCGGGCGCATCGCGGGGTCGGCGGCCAGCGCCAGCAGCGCGTCCCCCTCCGGCGGTCCCTCGATCAGCACGGCCGCCGGGCGGGCCGCCTCCAGGGCGGCCCGCACCGCGCGGGCCGAGCCGGGCCCGTGGTGGCGTACGCCCAGCAGCAGCGGTCCCTTCCCGGCCCGGGCCGGGCCGGCCGGGTCCTTCGCCGCGCGCGCCCTCACCGCCGTCCCCGGCGCCGGGCTCATGCCGTCACCTCCCGGCAGGCGCGGTAGAAGTCCTTCCAGCCCTCCCGCTCGCGGACCACGGTCTCCAGGTACTCCTGCCAGACGACCTTGTCCGCGACCGGGTCGCGGACCACGGCGCCCAGGATGCCCGCGGCCACGTCGGAGGGGCGCAGGACGCCGTCCCCGAAGTGGGCGGCCAGGGCCAGGCCGCCGGTGACCACGGAGATGGCCTCGGCGGTGGACAGGGTGCCGCCGGGCGACTTGACCTTCGTCCGCCCGTCGTCGGTGACGCCGTCGCGCAGCTCGCGGAAGACAGTGACGACGCGGCGGATCTCCTCCAGCCCCTCGGGGGCGGCCGGCAGGTCGAGGGCCCGGCCCATCTGGTCGACGCGGCGGGCGACGATGTCGACCTCGGCGTCGGCGGTGGCGGGCAGCGGCAGCACGACCGTGTTGAAGCGGCGGCGCAGCGCGCTGGAGAGTTCGTTGACCCCGCGGTCGCGGTCGTTGGCGGTGGCGATGAGGTTGAAGCCGCGCACGGCCTGTGTCTCCTGGCCCAGTTCGGGTATCGGGAGGGTCTTCTCGGACAGGACGGTGATGAGGGTGTCCTGGACGTCGGCGGGGATGCGGGTGAGTTCCTCGACGCGGGCGGTCATGCCCTCGGCCATGGCCCGCATGACGGGGCTGGGGACGAGGGCCTCGCGGCTGGGGCCGTGGGCGAGCAGCCGGGCGTAGTTCCAGCCGTACCGGATGGCTTCCTCGGGGGTGCCCGCGGTGCCCTGGACGAGGAGGGTGGAGTCCCCGCTGACGGCGGCGGCGAGGTGTTCGGAGACCCAGGTCTTGGCGGTGCCGGGGACACCGAGGAGGAGCAGGGCCCGGTCGGTGGCCAGGGTGGTGACGGCGACCTCGACGATGCGGCGCGGCCCGACGTACTTGGGTGTGATCACCGTGCCGCCCGGGAGCTCGCCGCCGAGCAGGTACGTGGCCACGGCCCACGGGGAGAGCTTCCAGCGGACCGGGCGGGGCCGGTCGTCGGCAGCCGCCAGGGCTTTCAGTTCGTGTGCGAAGGCGTCCTCGGCATGCGGTCGCAGTGCCTCGGCGCCCGTGCCGTTCCCGGGCATGGTCATGGTCCCCCTCCAATGCTCGGCAGCCGGTCCCGACTGCTGTGTCCACGGTGCACCACGCCACTGACAACGACCCCTGTTCGCAGTGTCGTTGCAGGTCAGAGCGATTGTCAGTGGGGGTCCCTACGGTGGTTCACATGACTCAGCAGGGGGTCCGCCTGACGGCGGAACAGGTACTGGCTCTGGCTCCTGACGATGCCTCGCGCAAGGCGGGGGCCAGGCTCGGCGGGGAGGGTCCATGGTCACAAATCGGAGGTTCCGCTTCCGGTTCGTTGTGGGGGTTGTGCAAGGGCAGTGGCAGCACGCCGTACCGGACGGTCGTGGACCTGACGGGCCCGGCGTACACGTGCTCCTGCCCGAGCCGGAAGTTCCCGTGCAAGCACGCGCTGGGGCTGCTGCTGCTCTGGGCGGCCCAGGGGGCGGACGAGGGCGGCGAGGCTCCGCAATGGGCCGCCCGGTGGCTGGCCGGGCGGGCGGCGAAGGCCACCCGCCCGGCCGCACCGGGCGGGCCGGCCGACGAGGAGGGCGCCCGGCGGCGGGCCGAACGGCGGGCGGCCCGGGTCGGCGCCGGGGTCACCGAGCTGGAGCAGCGGCTCACCGATCTGCTGCGCGGCGGCCTCGCGGGCCAGGAGCGGTCGGGTTACGCGGGATGGGAGGAGACCGCCGCCCGGATGGTCGACGCCCAGGCGCCCGGACTGGCCGGGCGGGTCCGGGAGTTGGGGGCAATACCCGGTTGCGGGCCCGCCTGGCCTGCCCGGATGCTGGAGGAGGCGGCGCTGCTGCACCTGCTGGACCGGGCCTGGCTGGGGGTGGCCGGGCTGCCCGGTTCCCTGGCGGCGACGGTCCGCGGCCGGGTGGGACTGCCGGCCTCCGGGGAGGGGGAGGCCGTACGGGACCACTGGCTGGTCCTCGCCCACCACGACACGGCGTCACCGGACGGCCGGCTCACCACCCGCCGGACCTGGCTGCGCGGACTGACGGGCGGGCGGCCGGCCCTGGTACTGGAGTTCGGACCACCCGGACGCCTGCCGGGGCCGACGCTCCCGGTGGGGCTGGTACTGGAGGCGGAAGCCCGCTTCCGGCCCGGTTCCGCGGGGCTGCGGGCGGATCTCGGGGAGCGCTCCGGGGCGGCCACGCCGTGCCGGAGCACCCCGGCCGGGGTGAGCACGGGGGCGGCGCTGGAGGCGTACGGGGCCGCGCTGCGGGAGGACCCGTGGCTGGATTCCTGGCCGGTGGTACTGGGTCCGGTGGTTCCCGTACCGGGTGAGCTCGGCTGGCAGCTGGCGGACGCGGAGGGCGGCTGCGCGCTGCCGGTCACGCTCTCCGGCGCCGGTTCGCGGTCCGGGCTGTGGCGGCTGGCCGCCCTCTCGGGCGGCGGCCCCGTCACCGTCTTCGGCGAATGCGGCCACCGCGGCTTCACACCCCTGACCGCCTGGCGCCCGGGTTCACCGGACCCGGTCGCACTGGGCTGACCCGAAGGGAGGGCGGGGGGGGGACCGGGGGCCGGGGGGCCGCCGGTTCCGGAGAACCGAAAGCACGACGACGGGCACGAGGAGCACGAGGAAGGGGAGCGGGAAGACGCGGGGGCGTCGTAGGGGGAGGACGCGGCGGCGCGGGGGCGTCGGCGCGGCAACGACGAGAAGCCGGGGGGCTTTGATGAACGACAACCACGCCAGCTGAACAGAGCGGTGACAGCTCCGGTCCCGTGGAGGGGACGGGACCGGAGCACGGCGCACCGCGCACGACGCACGACTCACGACGAGGAAGGGGGTTCGATGGGCAAGGCGGACGAGGGGTACGGAACGTGGGAGGAACTGGTCGGCGCCGCACTGCTGGGCACCGACCGGCGGCGGGGCACCGGCCCGGCCGGTTCGCCGGAGGCGCTGCTGGACGCGGCGGCCGTGCACACCGTACGGCGCCGGGCCGGGCTGCGGCCCGGCCCGGCGGGGGCACGACCGGAGCCCGCGGCCCGGGACCCGCGCCCGGCACCGCCGGAGCCGGCCCGCCACCGGCTCGCACAACTGCTGGCCGGACGGGCCACCGCGGGCGGCGGGGGGCGGCGGGGGACCGCCCCGGACCTGACCGAGCTGCTGCCGCAGTGGCTGGCCGCGGCCGGCCGGCACGGCTACCGCGCACCGGAGGAACTGCTCCCGGCGCTGCTGGACGCGGCCCGGTCCCGTACGGATCTACGGCCCCAGGCCCTGGCCCTGGCCGGGGCGCGGGGGCTGTGGCTGGCCCGGCTGAATCCGGACTGGCGGTTCGCACTGCGCGGCGCGGCGGGCGGCGGACTGCCGGACGTGACGGACGGCCCGGCGGTGGAGCGGCTCTGGCAGGAGGGGTTGTTCGCGGAGCGGGTGGCGCTGCTCGGCGCCGTACGGGCGCGTGAGCCGGCGGCGGCGCTCCGGCTGCTCACGACCACCTGGACCACCGAACGGGCCGAGGACCGGCTGATGTTCCTCGACTCGCTGAGGTCGGGGCTGTCGGAAGGGGACGAACCGTTCCTCGAAGCGGCCCTGGGCGACCGCAGCCGCAATGTCCGGGCGACGGCCGCCGAGCTGTTGTCGGCGCTCCCCCGGTCGGCGCTGGCGGGGCGGATAGCACAGCGGGCGCTGGCCTGCGTCGGCCCGGAGGGGGTGACCCCGCCGGCCGAGTGCGATCCGGGAATGCTGCGGGACGGCGTGGCCGAACGGCCGCCCGCCGGGCGGGGCGAGCGGGCCTGGTGGCTGGGCCAGCTGGTGGAGGCCGCGCCGCTGGCCTGCTGGCGGGAGCGGTTCGGGGGGATCGGCCCGGCGGAGATCCTGGCGCTCCCGGTGGCCGAGGGCGAGGGCTGGGCCGAGGAACTGCACGCGGCCTGGTGCCGGGCCGCGGTGCGCCAGCGCGACGCGCGATGGGCGCGGGCGCTGCTCGGCACGCCGTCGGCACCGCCCGCGGCGGGGCCGGGCACGGCGTCACTGGCGGAGCGGGCGAAGCTGCTGGAGGTCCTGGAGGAGGGGGAACGGGCCGACTGGGTCGCGGAGTTCATACGGGCCCACGGGCTGTCGGAGGCGTTCCAGCTGCTCGGGGTGTGCGTGGTGCCGTGGGCCGGGGCACTGGGCCGCGCGGTGGTGGAAGCACTGGAGTCGGCCCGGGAGGCGGGCAGTTACCCGTGGAGTTTCAGCGGGGTGATGGGCCTGGCGGAACGCTGCCTCGACCCGGCGGAGGCGGGGCGGCTGGATGCCCTGACCTCGGCCGCGGACGATCCTCCGGACGCCTCCCCCGGGGCCGCCGCGTACTGGGCGGAGGCGTTCCAGCGCCTGGTGGCCACCCTCCGCCTCCGCGCGGCGATGCTGGCGGAACTGGCCCCGGCCGCCGCCTGACCCCACCGGGCCACCCGGTACGCGGGCCCCGGCGCCCGGCCCGGCGCCCCCGGGCGGGCACGGGGCCCGCAGGCCGCGCCCGGGCCGGGCCCGCAGGAGGAGGGGCCGGGGCGCAAGCCCCGGAACGGGCACCCCGGCCGGGGGGTCAGGGAGGCCGGGGGGCAGGGGCGGACATGGGGTCAGGGGCGGACGTGGGCGCGGACCCAGTCGACGATCGAGGTCGTGGTCGCGCCCGGGGTGAAGATCTCGGCCACGCCCTTGGCCTTGAGCGGAGCGATGTCGTCCTCCGGGATGATGCCGCCGCCGAAGACCTGGATGTCCTGCGCGTCACGCTCCTTGAGGAGTTCCAGGACGCGCGCGAACAGCGTGTTGTGCGCGCCGGAGAGGATCGAGAGGCCGATCGCGTCGGCGTCCTCCTGGATGGCGGTGTCCACGATTTGCTCGGGCGTCTGGTGGAGGCCGGTGTAGATGACCTCCATGCCCGCGTCACGCAGCGCCCGCGCGATCACCTTGGCGCCCCGGTCGTGGCCGTCGAGACCCGGCTTGGCCACCACCACACGGATCGGACCGGTCACACCCATCGCACTGCCTCCCGAGTGAACGAACGTTAAGTACAGCATCGCGCACGCCGCCGTTTCGCGGTCGGCCACGAGGGGGAAATCACACGGGGGACGGTGTCGATCCACCGTCGCTGACGCACCACCACCGATGCACCGCGTCACCGCGCCGGCAGCCGCACGGCACGGTGACGCGGCCGTTGACGGAAACGGCCGACCGGCCCCGCCGGACCCACCCCGGACCGCCGCAGGCGCATCGGCCCACGCCCCCGCCGCCCGCCCCGCACCCGGCCGCCGCCACCACGACCGGACCGCGAGCACGGACGGCCGCTCACTGTGCGTCACAGCGACTGCCCGATAGTCGAACGCATTTCGAACCCACGGCCAAGGCTGCTCCTTCCGGGGATCGAAAGGCGGCCGAATGCCCGGTTCGTTGGGGCAGGAAACCCTCCGAAGATTGTCGTTGCCAGTGACCGCCGGGTACAGTCACGCCACTGCTCTCCTCCGGTGAACCTCTAGTTCCCCGGCCACCCAGGCCCCACTGCCGAGGCGAAAGAGAAGTTGGTGAACGACCGCCCCTCGCCGGGCCAGTACCCGGACACCGGGTACGACGGCCTCTCCACCACCACTTTCGCTGGTGACTCGGCCTTCGTTTCCTATGAAACGCAGGGTCAGGGGTTCAATTACGCGGCCTACGGCGGCTCTTACGAGACCGGCGCGTACGACACCACCGCGTGGACCTCCCCGACCGGCCACCCCCAGGGCGGCCCGTCGCACGACAGCCCCACCCCCGCGGATGGCACCGGCCACGGCGGCGGCCCCGCCGACGGCTACCTGTCGTCCGTCCCCGGGCAGGACCTCCCCGAGGGGACCGCCGGGTCATGGGAGGGGAACACCAGCTCGTACCCCCAGTACGCGGAGTACCAGCCGGACGTCTTCGGCCACGGCACCCCGGCCGGGCAGGGCGGGAACGGGCAGTGGGCGATGCCGGGCTACGGGACCACCGGCACCGGGACCGGTGCCTACGACGCCACCGCCTGGAACACCGTCACGGAGAGTCCGGCCGACCCGTCCGGAACCGCCGCGCCGTACCCGTACCCGTACCCGACGGAGCAGACGCACGGTCAGGCGTACGGACAACAGGGACACGAACAAGGACACGAACAGGGACACGGCCAGGCGTACGAGCAGGCGTACGCGTACGGCTACGAGTCCCCGGCCGGGACCGGTACGGGGTACGAGGCCGGGGCCGGGTACACCGCGACCGCCGTCTTCGAGGCCGTCACCGACGAGGGCCCGGAGCCCGTGGCCCCCCGGGCCGGGGTGCACGACTTCCCCACCCAGACCATGCCCGCGACCCCGCCCGCGACGGGCACGCGGAGCACGGGCCGGGGCAGGGCCGCCGACAAGAACGCTGCCCGGAACAGCGGCAGGACCGAGACCAGGACGGGTGCCAGCAGCCGTCGCCGCACCCCGGCGAAGCGCTCGGCGCTGCTGACCGTGGCCGTGCCTTCCGCCTGTGTGATGGGTGTCGCCGGGGTCGCCGCCGCGTCGGTGGGCGGGCTGACCGGTGCGGAGGCGCCCCTTGAGGACACCACCACCATGGCCGCGCCCGACCCTGCCTCGGTGAAGCCGGTCGCCGCGAACAGCAAGCTCGACACCCAACTGGCCGCGCTCAGCGCCGACGCGGGCGATTTCGCGGACCGCGCGAGCCGCACGCAGGAACGCATCGACCTGCACCAGCGCCAGGAGGACGAGAAGAAGCGGAAGGCGGAGGAGGCCGCCGCCAAGGAGGCGGCCCGCCCCAAGTTCGCCATCCCCGTCACGCAGCAGGGCCTCAGCGCCAGCTTCGGACAGGCCGGCGGCATGTGGATGTCCGCGCACACCGGTATCGACTTCCCCGTCTCGTACGGGACCCCGGTCATGGCCGCCACGGACGGCATCGTGCGCACGCAGTTCAACAGCGCCTACGGGAACATGGCCATAGTGACCGCGCCCGACGGCACCGAGACCTGGTACTGCCACCTGAGCAGCACCAAGATCCGGGGCGGCAAGGTCAAGGCCGGCGAGGTCATCGCCTACGCCGGGGACTCCGGCAACTCCACCGGCCCGCACCTCCACTTCGAGGTACGGCCCGGCGGCGGGAGCGCGATCGACCCGCTGGCATGGCTCCGCCTCCACGGCCTCGACCCGACCTGACCTGGCCCGATCCGGCCTGACCCGAACTGGCCCGGCCCGATCCGGCCCGCCGGTTCCGGCAGGCCGGGCCCGGCCCCGGGCGTCAGAGCTTCTGGACCGGCGCGTACCGCAGCAGCAGCCGCTTCGGCTTGTCGTCACCGAAGTCGACGGTGGCCTGCGCGTCCGCGCCGGCGCCCCTGACCTCCATGACCGTGCCGAGGCCGAACTGGTCGTGGGTGACCCGGTCCCCGACCGCCAGGGCGATGACCGGCTTGTCTGCGGCCCGGCGCGTCGCGAACCCGGACGGGCCCGCCTTCGTCCGCGACGAGGAGAGGAAGGACTCCGGCGAGGTCCCGAACGTCGCCCGGCCCCCACCCTGCCCCGAGCCGTAACCGGAACCGGAGCCGCGCACCGGTCCCGCCGGCTTCTGGGAGGCGCCGGTCCGCTTCCACTGGAGGTACTCGGCCGGGATCTCCTCCAGGAACCGCGACGGCGGGTTGTACGAGGGGGTGCCCCACGCGCTGCGCATCGAGGAACGGGTCAGGTACAGCCGCTCGCGTGCCCGCGTGATGCCGACGTAGGCGAGGCGGCGCTCCTCCTCCAGTTCCTTGGTCTGGCCCAGCGCGCGCATGTGCGGGAAGACCCCGTCCTCCATGCCGGTCAGGAAGACCACCGGGAATTCGAGGCCCTTGGCGGTGTGCAGGGTCATCAGGGTGATGACGCCGCTGCCGTCCGTCTCCTCGTCCGGGATCTGGTCGGAGTCGGCGACGAGGGCGACCTGTTCCAGGAACTCGGCCAGCGTGCCGGGGCCCGGACCGGCGGCGGGAGCCACGGCCCCGCCCGCACCTGCATCCACGTCCGCATCCGCATCCGCGCCGACAACCCCATCGGCATCGGCATCCGGATCGGCATCGGCGCCGTCCGGGGCGGCCTGCGCCGGGGCCTGCGCGGCGGCGGCCGTCCTGGCCTGCTCGAACTCCAGGGCCACCGCCGCCAGTTCCTGGAGGTTCTCGATGCGCGTCTCGTCCTGCGGGTCGGTCGACGCCTGGAGTTCGGCCAGGTAACCCGTACGCTCCAGGACCGCTTCCAGGACCACCGCCGGGCCCGCGCCCGAGTCGGCGATGGTGCGCAGCTCCTCCATCAGCACGTTGAACCGCTTCACCGCGTTGGTCGAGCGGGCGGCCATGCCGAACGCCTCGTCCACGCGCCGCAGCGCCTGCGGGAAGGTGATCTTCTCGCGCATCGCGAGCGCGTCGATCATCGCCTCGGCGCGCTCGCCGATGCCGCGCTTGGGCACGTTCAGAATCCGGCGGAGCGGGACGTTGTCCTCCGGGTTGGCGAGGACCCGCAGGTAGGCCAGGACGTCCCGGACCTCCTTGCGCTCGTAGAAGCGGACCCCGCCGACGACCTTGTACGGCAGCCCGACCCGGATGAAGATCTCCTCGAACACACGCGACTGCGCGTTGGTCCGGTAGAAGATCGCGACGTCCCCGGCCTTCGCGTCGCCCGCGTCGGTCAGCCGGTCGATCTCGTCGGCGATGAACTGCGCCTCGTCGTGCTCGGTGTCCGCGACGTAACCGGTGATCGTGGCGCCGGTGCCGGCCTCGGTCCACAGGTTCTTGGCGCGGCGGTTCTCGTTGCGCTCGATGACCGCGTTGGCGGCGGAGAGGATCGTCTGCGTGGAGCGGTAGTTCTGCTCCAGCAGGATCGTCTTCGCGTCCTGGTAGTCCTCCTCGAACTGGAGGATGTTGCGGATCGTCGCGCCGCGGAAGGCGTAGATCGACTGGTCGGCGTCGCCCACCACGCAGAGCTCGGCGGGCGGCAGGTCCGGGTAGCCGGTGCCGACCAGCTCGCGCACCAGCGTGTACTGGGCGTGGTTGGTGTCCTGGTACTCGTCCACCAGGACGTGGCGGAAGCGGCGCCGGTAGTGCTCGGCCACGTCCGGGAACGCCTGGAGGAGGTGGACGGTGGTCATGATGATGTCGTCGAAGTCGAGCGCGTTGGCCTCGCGCAGCCGCCCCTGGTACATCGCGTACGCCTGGGCGAGGGTCTTCTCGAAACCATCGGATGCCTGCCCCGCGAAGGCGTCCTCGTCGATCAGTTCGTTCTTCAGGTTGGAGATCTTGGCGTTGAACGCCTTGGGCGGGAACTTCTTCGGGTCCAGGTCCAGGTCACGGCAGACGAGCGCCATCAGGCGCTTCGAGTCGGCCGCGTCGTAGATCGAGAACGACGAGGTGAAGCCGAGCCGCTTCGACTCGCGCCGCAGGATGCGGACGCACGCGCTGTGGAAGGTGGAGACCCACATGGCGTTGGCGCGCGGGCCGACCAGGTGCTCGACGCGCTCCTTCATCTCCCCGGCGGCCTTGTTGGTGAAGGTGATCGCCAGGATCTGCCCGGGGTGGACGTTCCGGGCGGAGAGCAGGTGCCCGATGCGGTGGGTGAGCACCCGGGTCTTGCCGGAGCCCGCCCCGGCGACGATCAGCAGCGGGGAGCCCGCGTGCACCACGGCCGCGGCCTGCTGTTCGTTGAGCCCCTCCAGGAGCGTCGCCGGGTCGATCACGGGCCTGGGGGCCCCGTCCCGGTAGTACGCGTCCCCGCTCATGGGCGCGTCGAACCGGCCCCCGAAGAGGTCGTCCGCGCCCGGCTCCGGGGCGGCGTGGTCCTCGGGCGGCGGGGGGACCTCGTCGGAGGGGGTGAGGTCCGCCAGGAAGCTGTCGTCAAAGAGGCTGCTCATCGCCTCCCGAGTCTAGAGGCCGGGACCGACAGCCGGTCCCGGGCCCGGAAAATCCACGACGTCCGGCCCGACTCCTGACCGGCCCCGGCCCCGGTCCCGGCGGCTTCCGGCCCGGCTCCGGCCCCGCTCCGGTGCACCGCGCAGCGCCCGGTGCCCGCCCGGAATCCGCCGGCGGCCACCCCGTACGCTCGGCGCCATGGACGTACTCATCAACGCTTTCGTCGGCCTGCACATCATCGGAATAGCCGCCCTCCTGGGCGGTTTCCTGACCCAGATGAAGGCGATGGGCACGGGCACGGCCCGGTTCGGGCCCGGCATGCTGCACGGCGCGCTCACCATGCTCGTGACCGGCGTGCTCCTCGTCGGCTTCCACGAGATGAACGGCGGGAGCCTGAACCACGTCAAGATCGGCATCAAGCTCGCCGTCCTCTTCGTGGTCCTCGCCCTCGTCTACGTCAAGCGCGACGAGGAGCGGGTGGAGAAGCCGCTGTTCGGCGCGGTCGGCGGACTGACCGTGGTCAATATCTTCATCGCCGTCCTCTGGCACTGATCCCGGACGGCCATCTCCGGTCCCCGGCGGCCATCTCCGGTCCGGTCCGGTCGCATCGTGTCACTTGCGGTCAATGCGTTCTCCGGCCGTGACCTTCCGGTCTAGCGTCCCCCTCCTGACACCCAGATGTCACCAGCTGTCACCGAGCTGACATCGAGCGAGGAAGGACGTGAGGCCCTCGTGGCCCGTCATCGAAAGCCCCGGCAGCGCCTGTTCTCCGGCGGGACGGCGCGCACCGCCGCCACCCTCGCCTTCGCGGGCGCTGCCACCGCCACCGCCTTCGAGGGCACCGCGCAGGCCGACCCCCTGCCCGGCACCGCCCAGGTCACCTCGGAGGTGGACCGGCTCTACGAGGAGGCCGGGGCGGCGACGGAGCGGTACAACGGAGCGAAGGAGAAGGCCGGGGAGGCCGAGCGCGCGCTGGCCGCTCTGCACGAGGAGGCCGCCCGCCGGACCGACCGGCTCAACTCCGCCCGGGGCGCGCTCGGCACGCTGGCCGCCACCCAGTACCGCAGCGGGTCCCTGGGCACCGCCGTCCGGCTCGCGATGGCCGCCGACCCGCAGGAGTACCTGGACCGGGCCGCGCTCCTCGCCCGCGCCGGGGACCGCAACGCCGCCCGGATCTCCTCCGTACGCCGCCAGCTCGACGAGGTCGGGCGGGTACGGACCAGGGCCGCCGGGCGCTTCGCCGACCTGCACGCCCGGCAGGAGGAGCTCGCCCGGGAGAGGACGGGGATCGAGGAGAAGCTCGCCACCGCCCGGCAGCTGCTGGCCCGGCTGACCGCCGAGGAGCGCGCCGCGTACGAGGCGAGGTCTGTGGGCGGGGGCGCGGGCGCGGTCCCGCCGCCCTCCGACGGCTCCCGGGCCGGGCGCGCCGTCGCCTTCGCCCACGGGGCGATCGGGAGACCGTACGTGTGGGGCGCGACGGGGCCAGGGGCCTTCGACTGCTCGGGGCTGACCCAGGCGGCCTGGCGCGCGGGCGGGGTCTCGCTCCCCCGGACCACCTATACGCAGATCAACTCCGGGCAGCGGGTCTCCCGCGACCAGCTGGCCCCCGGTGACCTGGTCTTCTTCTACTCCGGGATCACCCATGTCGGCCTCTATGTCGGCAACGGCCAGATGGTGCACGCGCCCCGGCCCGGCTCGACGGTCCGGTTGGCGCCCGTCGACTCGATGCCCTGGGCGGGCGCGGCCCGCCCGGCCTGACCCGCACGGACCGCCTGACCCGCACGGACCGGCTTGGTTTCACGTGAAACGGCCCGGCCCCACCCCGTCGGCTCCTACGGCATCTTGACCTGGGTGCCCAGCCAGCCGAAGGTCTGCGGGAGCTGGCGGACCCAGGACTCGATGTTGTGGCCGCCCGCCACCTTCTCCGCGTGGATCAGCGTCGGCGGCTGCGCGGCGCCCTTGAGTTCCAGACCGGCCTGGTAGCCGTCCTGCGGGGTGCCCGAGAGCCAGAGCGAGACCGGCGGCGGCGCCGGGGCGGCCTTGAGCATCGCCAGCAGGTGGTGCGTGCGGCTCAGCTCCGGGTCCTGGGCGACGGGCGAGGAGGGCACCAGGGTGGGGTCGTTGTAGCCGGAGAGGGAGACGGCCGCGCTGTAGCGGTCGGGGTGGGCGAGCGCGAGTTTGGCGGCGCAGTAGCCTCCGGCCGAGTACCCGGCGACGCCCCAGGAGCGGGCCTCCGGCGAGGCCCGGAAGTTGTCGGTGACCATCTTGCGGACGTCCACGCTGAGCCAGCTGTCCGCGTTGACCTTGCCCGGGATGTTGGCGCAGCCGGTGTCGGCGTTGCCGAGCAGCATGGTCCGGGGCGAGACCAGGATGAACGGCTGGACGGTGCCGTCGCGCATCAGCGGTTCCAGGGTCTGGTGCACCTTGAGCCCCTGGAACCAGGACCGGGCCGTGCCCGGCGTGCCCGCGATCAGTTCGACGACCGGGAACTTCCGGTCCTTCCAGGCCGGGTCGTCGTACTGCGGCGGCAGCCAGACGTGGACGTCGCCCCGGACGCCGGAGACCGCCCCCTCCAGTTCCGTCCACTGGACCCGGCCGCCGAGGCCGTCGGCCGGGCGGAACTCCTGGCGGACCTTCGGCCGCTCCGCCGCCTTCGCGCCGCCGAGGCCGTCCGGGCCGAGGTCCTTGGCGGCGGTGACGTAGTCGCCGGTGCCGAGCAGGTCGTCCCAGGAGGCGTAGAAGTTCGCGCTCCGGTTGATCCCGACGAAGACCAGGACGACGGCGAGGGCCTGGGCGAGGACCACCATCAGGACCCGCCCGCCGGCGCGCACGACGGCGGGCCCGCGCATCCGGCTCCACACGGCCAGGGGCAGGAGGACGGCGATCGCGGTGAGGGCGATCACCGTCACGAAGAGGGGGGTCCCGGTCAGGCTCATCACACCGTCGAAGAGGGCCGTACGGCCCGCCCCGGTTGCCCGTGCCCCCTGCGGAGTGGATCACAGCGCCCGGCCGTACCGGGCGACCGCCGTACCGGGCGACCGCCGCGCGGGACGACCGGACCGGACGGAACGACCGCCGCGCGGGACGACCGGACCGGACGGAACGTCAGACCAGGCGGCGCGCGGTGGCCCAGCGGGTCAGCTCGTGCCGGTTGGAGAGCTGGAGCTTGCGCAGCACCGCCGAGACATGGGACTCGACCGTCTTCACCGAGATGAAGAGCTGTTTGGCGATCTCCTTGTACGCGTAGCCGCGCGCGATCAGCCGCAGCACCTCGCGCTCGCGCTGGGTGAGGCGGTCCAGGTCCTCGTCCACCGGGGGCGCGTCCGTGGAGGCGAAGGCGTCGAGCACGAACCCCGCCAGCCTGGGCGAGAACACCGCGTCGCCCTCCTGGACCCGGAAGACGGAGGTGACCAGGTCGGCGCCGGTGATGGTCTTGGTGACGTACCCGCGCGCACCGCCGCGGATGACCCCGATGACGTCCTCGGCGGCGTCCGACACCGACAGGGCGAGGAACCGTACGGGGTTCTCGGCCGCCGTCATCAGCGGGGCGCAGCGGCGCAGCACCTCGACGCCGCCGCCGCCGGGCAGGTGCACGTCGAGGAGGACCACCTCGGGCCGGGTGGCGGTGATGACGGTGACGGCCTGGTCGACGTCGGCCGCCTCGCCGACGACCTCGACGCCGGTCCGGGCGGTCTCGCCGATCTCGGCCTGTACGCCCGTGCGGAACATCCGGTGGTCGTCCACGAGCACCACGCGGACCCGCCGGGCCACGGCCGCCGGGTCCTGTACCGCCCGGTCCTGTGCCGCCCGGTCCTGTGCCGCCCGGTCCCGCGTCGTCCGCTCTTCGGTCGTCCGGTCTTCGGTCATGCTGCCTTCGCCGCCCTCTCCATCTCCAGCTCGACTTCCGTGCCGCCGTCGGGCGCGGACCGCAGCCGCGCGGTCCCGCCGTTGCGCCGCATCCGGCCGATGATCGATTCTCGTACGCCCATGCGGTCGTCGGGTACCGCGTCGAGGTCGAAGCCCGGCCCCCGGTCCCGTACGGACACGAACACCGTCCCGGCCTCCACCTCGGCGTACACCTGGACGGGCCCGCCCTCGCCACCGTACTTGGCGGCGTTGACCATCGCCTCGCGCGCGGCCTGGACCTGCGCGGCCAGCCGTTCGTCCAGCGGGCAGTCGCCGACGACGACGACCTCGATCGGGACCCCGTGGTGGTCCTCGACCTCGGCGGCGGTCTTCTTCACGGCCTCGGCGAGGGTGGTGGGCTCCTCGGCCTCGTCCTTGCCGGTGCCCTCGGGCCGGTAGAGCCAGTTGCGCAGCTCCCGCTCCTGGGCGCGGGCCAGGCGGCGGACCTCGGCGGGGTCCTCCGCGCCCCGCTGGATCAGGGTGAGGGTGTGCAGGACGGAGTCGTGGACGTGGGCGGCGACCTCGGCGCGTTCCTGGGCGCGGATGCGCATCAGCCGTTCCTCGGAGAGGTCCTGGGTCATCCGGATCAGCCAGGGTCCGGCGAGCAGGGCCACGCCGACGAGGACGGCGAGGGTGGCGGTGAGGACGTTGCCGAGCTGGGCGGCGGAGCCCTGGACGACGATGAAGACGGTGAGGCCGACGCCGACCAGGGCGACGCCCGTGAGCGCGCGGGCGGCCTGGAGGAACTGGGCGCGGCGTCCGCCGGCGGCGTTCCAGTGGGCGCGGCGGGCGTTGTCGGCCTGCCGCCATACGAGGACCACCCCGGCGCCGACCAGCAGCGTCGGCCACACGTACCGCCCGGACGCGCCGCCGACCTGGACCTTGGAGAGGAAGACGGCGGCGCCGACGAGCAGCGCGGCCAGGGCGGTGAGCTGCCCCTTGTCGGGTTTGCGCAGGCGGCGGGTGCCGTCGGGCAGGGTCTCGAAGAGGGAGCGGTCCGCGGCCCGGCCGCCGACGCCGAGCGGGACGAAGACCCAGAAGGCGGCGTAGAGCAGGACGCCGAGCCCCTCCCCGAACATGAACATGCCGAGGAAGGCGAGCCGGACCCAGATGACGGGGAGTCCGAGGTGTCCGGCGAGGCCGCGCGCGACACCGCCGAGCATCCGGCCGTCGGCGCTGCGGTACAGCCTGCGCTGCGGCGCGTCCGGGCCGGGCCCGGGGTCCGGTGGGTGCGGGGTGCGGGGTGCGGCGGCTACGGGCATGTCATCGATGGTCACACGCGCGCGGGCGGGCCGGCATCAGGGCCGGTCCCCCACTGCCGTCGGGGGAACATCAGGGTTGTGCCAGGGTCGGACCGGATGGCCCCGGGGAGCGGCGGGCCGTCACCATGGGGGACATGACCGAAGTGCACGACGCCCCGCAGGCCCGGCCCGGGGCCCCGGAGACGGCCGCGGACCGGCCGCCGCTGCGCCGCGGCAGGCGCGACCGAGTCCTCGCGGGTGTCTGCGGGGGGCTGGGCCGCCACCTCGGCCTGGACCCGGTGATCTTCCGGGTCGTCCTCGGTGTCCTCGCGGTGACCGGCGGCATCGGCCTGATCTTCTACGGCTTCGCGTGGCTGCTGCTGCCCCAGGAGGGCGAGGAGGACAGCGAGGCGAAGAAGCTGCTGACGGGCCGGGTCGAGGGCGCCACGCTGGCGGCGGTCTTCACCGCCCTGGTGGGCTGTGCGCTGTTCCTGTCGACGCTGGGCAACGGCGGGCCGGCCGTCTTCTCCGTCCTGGTCGTCCTGGCGCTGTGCGCGGCCTCCTACGGGGTGCGGCGCCGGGGCGCGGCACCGCGGGCGCAGGCTCCGGCCGCGCAGCGGCCCGCGCACTCGCCCGCGCCGCCCGAGACACAGGCGCCGCCCGCGCCCGGCGGCCCGTCCTGGTGGCGGGACCCGCTGGTCAAGGACGGCACCACCGGCCCGGTCGGCGCCACCGGCTACCTGTGGGGGCCCGACGAGGACGCCGGGCCGAGCGCGGCGCCGCCCACCGTCGGCCCGGCCGGCGCGGCCGACAGCGCCGCGGCCGGGCCGCGCGGGGGCATCGGGGGGCGGGTCTTCGTCCTGGCGCTGCTGGCCGGGGCGGCCGGGGCGGCGGCCGTCTGGCACGGCGGCACGCTCGGCCACGCGCTCCAGACCGGGTTCGCCGCCGCCCTGGCCGTGTTCGGGCTCGGCCTGGCGGTCAGCTCCGTCAAGGGCCGTACCGGCTTCGGCACGATCGTGCTGGCCCTGCTCACCGCCGGACTGCTGGCGGGGTCGGCGGCCCTGCCCGGCGAGATCGGCACCGACTGGCGGCGGGTCGCGTGGCGTCCGGCCGCGGTGGCCGACGTCCGGCCCGCGTACACGGCGGGCACCGGGCTGGCCACGCTGGACCTGAGCCGCCTGGACGTGGCCAAGGGCACGACCTTGACCGTCCGCGCCTCGGTCGAGGCGGGGAGGCTGAAGGTGATCGTGCCCCGGGAGGTCACGGCCCGCGCCGACATCGGCATCAGCACGCTGGGCGACGTCCAGCTGCCCGGGGAGTCCGAGGCGGACCTGCGGTTGCGCGCCGGGGGCGAATCCCGGCAGGTGACCCTGGCGCCCGCCGCCGGCACCGAGGCCGGCGGAACGATCGAGCTGCACCTCGGAGCGGGTGTGGGACAGGTGGAGGTGGCCCGTGCGGCGTCATGAGTTCCAGCCGGGACGGCTGCTGGCCGGGGCCGTCCTGCTCACCGCGGGCGTGCTGTACCTGCTCGACGCGGCGGGCGAGACACGGCTGCCGTGGTTCGCGGTCGTCCCCATGGCCTTCGGCGGGCTCTGCCTGGCGGGGCTGGTGGGGATGGTGACCTACGCGGTCCGCAGGGACCGGCGCGACCGGATCAGCGAGTCCAGCGAGAGGTAGGGCGCCCCGGCGAGGACCAGCGGGGTCCAGGCCATCAGGTAGACCAGGTCGTTGCCGTAGTAGTACGGGGTCACCGCCCAGGAGACCGTGAGCCACAGGCAGAGCGAGATCACGGCGCCGCCGACGGCCGCGAGCCGGGTCAGCAGACCGGCGAGGGCCCCGAGGCCGACGAGGAGTTCCCCGAAGGCCAGGGCCACGGCGAAGGTGACGGGCGCCTCCAGGCCCAGACCGACGAGGCCGGGGACGGCGGCGGTGTGGCGCACCCCGCGCATCAGCTCGCCGATGGAGCCGGCGCCGTCGGCGGCGAGGAAGGCGGGGTCGGTGAGTTTGTCCAGACCCGCGTAGACGAAGGTCACGCCGAGGAAGAGCCGGAGCGGCAGCAGGGCGTACCGGGCGGCCTGCTCCCGGAGTCCGGCGGGTGCGCGGAGGGCGTCGGTTCGGGTCACGCCCCCATGTGTACCGCGTTCACCCCGCCACGTCGATGACGCAGCGGTTGGATTCCACCCCGGCGGCGGTGACCACCTGGATCTCGGTGCGGCCCGGTTCCACCCCGGCCGGCACGGGGACGGTGAGGACCACGTCCGTGGGGTTGGCGAAGCCGCCCGCGACGGGGATCAGCGGCACGTACACGTGCGTCGTCCCGATCCGCACCACCAGCCGGGCCAGCATCTCGGGCGTCTGCGCCCCGGCCGGGACGAAGCCGACGCCCCGGATCTCGATGTCGTCGCCGGGGCGGACGGGCCCGTCCGGAGCGCCGGGCTCGCGTCTGCGCACCACCGACAGGACCAGCGGACGCGTGTCCTCCGCGTACTTCGCCGCGAGGTAGACCGTGGCCGACAGGGCCACCAGCAGCGCCAGCGCCCACGGCAGCTGCGGCAGCCGGTCGGGGAACCGGGCCAGCGAGACCGCCGCGAAGGCCAGGACCACCGCCGAGACCAGTACGTACTGGGCGTCCGGGAAGCTCCCGCGCCCCGCGTCGTCGGTCAGCAGGTCCACCCCGCGCGGCCGGTCCGCGGGCAGTTTCTGCATCCGCCGGCCCCTGATCCGCACACAGGCCGTCCGGCGCGCCAGCACCGCCACCGCCGAGGTCAGCGCGACCACCGCGAGCAGCGGCAGCGCCCGGCCGAGCCCGAGCCCCGCGTACAGCACCTCCCGCTCCGGGCCGGGGCCCATCGCGGCCAGCCGCAGCGCGGGCAGCAGCGCGGCGAACGCCGTCAGCACCACCCAGGCGCTCGGCACCGCCTTCGAGGTGGAGAGCCGGTTGTCCTCGCCGACGAGCGGGGCCAGCAGTCCGCCGCGCACCGACTGCGCCCTGGCCGCGACGGTGAGCAGCCCGGCCAGGGCCAGGGCGGCCAGCAGGGCGGCGGTGCGCGCCGTGGACCAGCCGGTACCGAGGGCGGCGGCGACCTGCACGACCAGCAGCACCCCGGCGGCGATCCACACGGCGAGCACGGCCCGCCGCGAGAAGAGGTACAGCCAGGAGGTCCCGGCCTCGCGGCTGCGGTCGGCGACGGCCCTGGCCGAGACGGCCAGTTCGTCGGAGACCCACTGGCGGGACGCCCCGGTGGAGCGGGACAGGGAGGCCGGCAGCCCCTGCCCGGCGGCGAACTCCTCCCGCATCTCCACGAACGCGGCGACCGCCCGGCGGTGTCCCTCACGTGCTCCGTACGGGCAGTCCTCGCAGGTGCAGCCGGAGAGGTAGGTGCCTCGGGGTGCCTCTTGGACAGCCACGCGCGTGCCGCCTCTCTGAACTACGGTGCAGTGCCAGCGAATTGTGCACTACTGAGGCAGTGTTCCGGATTGCGCACGATGTCAGAGCAGGTGATTAACGGTTCATGATGTTGACGCCACCCGCGCCGACGGCCCGGACCGCCGCCGCGCCGACGCGGGAACGACGAAGCCGCCGCCCGGCAGGACCGGGCGGCGGCTTCGTCACGTACGGGTGGGGGGACTACTCCCACTCGATGGTGCCCGGCGGCTTGCTCGTGCAGTCCAGGACCACGCGGTTGACGTCCGGCACCTCGTTGGTGATCCGGGTCGAGATGCGGGCGAGCACCTCGTACGGCAGGCGCGTCCAGTCGGCGGTCATCGCGTCCTCGGAGGAGACCGGGCGGAGCACGATGGGGTGGCCGTAGGTCCGGCCGTCGCCCTGGACGCCGACGCTGCGGACGTCCGCCAGCAGCACGACCGGACACTGCCAGATCTCGCGGTCCAGACCGGCCGCGGTCAGCTCGGCGCGCGCGATGGCGTCGGCCTCGCGGAGCAGGTCCAGGCGCTCCTTGGTGACCTCGCCGACGATGCGGATGCCGAGGCCGGGGCCCGGGAAGGGCTGGCGCTGGACGATCTCGTCCGGCAGGCCCAGCTCCTGGCCGACCATGCGGACCTCGTCCTTGAACAGCTGGCGCAGCGGCTCGACGAGCTCGAACTCGATGTCGTCGGGGAGCCCGCCGACGTTGTGGTGCGACTTGATGTTCGCGGTGCCGGTGCCGCCGCCGGACTCGACGACGTCCGGGTACAGGGTGCCCTGGACCAGGAACGCGACGTCGGCGCCGCCCTCGGCGATGATCTCGGCCTGGGCCTGCTCGAAGACGCGGATGAACTCGCGGCCGATGATCTTCCGCTTGGTCTCCGGGTCGGAGACCCCGGCGAGCGCGGTCAGGAAGCGCTCCTGCGCGTCGACGACCTTCAGCTGCACACCGGTGGCGGCGACGAAGTCCTTCTCGACCTGCTCGGTCTCGCCCTTGCGCATCAGGCCGTGGTCGACGTAGACGCAGGTCAGCTGGGAGCCGATGGCCTTCTGCACGAGGGCCGCGGCGACTGCGGAGTCCACGCCGCCGGAGAGACCGCAGATGGCGCGCTTGTCGCCGACCTGCGCGCGGATGGCCGCGACCTGCTCCTCGACGATGTTGCCGGTGGTCCAGGTGGGACGCAGGCCGGCGCCGCGGTAGAGGAAGTGCTCCAGGATCTGCTGGCCGTGCGTGGAGTGCATCACCTCGGGGTGGTACTGCACGCCGTACAGCTTCTTCTCGTCGTTCTCGAAGGCCGCGACCGGGACGACGTCGGTCGACGCGGTGACGGTGAAGCCCTCGGGGGCGGCGGCGCAGGCGTCGCCGTGGGACATCCACACCGACTGCTCGGCCGGGGTGCCCTCGAAGAGGGTGGAGCCGTTCTTGGAGACGGCGAGCGCGGTACGGCCGTACTCGCGGGCGCCGGTGTTGTCGACCCGGCCGCCGAGGGTGACCGCCATCAGCTGGAAGCCGTAGCACATGCCGAAGACCGGGACCCCGGCCTCGAACAGGGCGCGGTCCATGGTGGGCGCGCCCTCCTCGTACACGGAGGACGGACCGCCGGAGAGGATGATCGCCTTGGGGTTCTTGGCCAGCATCTCGGCCACGGGCATCGTGCTGGGCACGATCTCGCTGTAGACCCGTGCCTCGCGGACGCGGCGGGCGATGAGCTGGGCGTACTGGGCGCCGAAGTCGACGACGAGAACCGTGTCCGGGGCGCTGTCGTGGGCGGCGGAGGGTGCTTCTGGCACGGGGCGGCCTTCCGGCGGGAGAGGGGGCTGTATCCGTCGATTCTAACGGGGGCGCCGTACCCGGCTTCGTCTCACCATACGAACCCGCTTGGCCCGGGGCTCGTCGGAAGGTAATAATCCGTTCCGTGCGCGAGCAGCTGAGCTTCCTCTTTACCTATGGCACCGGTCGGTCCGGTCGCCATGGGTCCTCGTGATGCTCGCCTGAGCCACTGACTTCCCGGAGCGCCCCGGTCCGACAGGACCGGGGCGCTCCCGCGTTCCCTCTCCTGTCGGCACGACCCACAGGAGAGACCCATGAACGCCACCGCCACCGCCACCGTCCCTGCCCCCGCCGCCCTCACCCCCGAGCAGCTGATCGCCGGCTCCCGCGAGCGGATCGACGCCCTCGACGACCGGATCATCGGCCTGATCCAGGAGCGGACGGCCGTCTCCACGGTCATCCAGGAGGCCCGGATCGCCTCCGGTGGCCGCCGGGTGCACCTGTCCCGCGAGATGGAGGTGCTCGCGCACTGGAACGACGCCCTCGGCAAGCCGGGGACCGCGCTCGCGATGACCCTGCTGGAACTCTGCCGCGGCCGGGCCTGAGACGACGGCCGGGCCCGCGTGGACAGGGGCGCGAGGGCCCGCGACCGGTCGTTCGTCACCCGTACGGCGCGTGACCGGCCCGGTGACCCTTCGTTGGTGACAGTGCCCGTGCCAGCCAGGCGCGGGACCGCACCACCACGCGTGGCACGCCGGAGCGATGAGACGCACGCCCCCGTGGGGCGGACGTCGTGGGACCTCGCTCCTTCGCGTGACCGGACGGCAGGGGACAGCAGCCCGGTCACCCCGCAGGAAGACGGCCGGCCCGGGGACCCCCCGGGCCGGCCGTCGCGCGTGACACCGCCCCGGCGCCCGCACGTCCCGCGCCGGCCATGGCACCCAGGGCGCTCGCTGTCGCCGCGTGCGCGGGACGGCCGTGTTTCACGTGAAACACCCGCCCGGAGGCCGGGGTCACCGCCGCTCCGGGCCCGCGTCGCAATTGCACACTTCGCTATGTGATGGACGCCACAGGGCGGTCGCCCGGATTCCGGTACAACCATCCGGGTTGAACACCTGTCACATATGTACCGCGGCGGGCACCGCGCTCGGAGGGGGAGCGCGGTGCCCGCCCCGGTACCTCACCCCGGCCGGACGGTTCAGCCGGCCGGCCGCCCGCCGCGCGGCGGGAGCGGCGGCACCGGCAGGAACGGCAGCCGCAGCGCGCCGAACGCCTCCGGCGGAACCGCCGGACGGACCGGCCGCACCGCCGTCAGACGGGTGTAGCCCGCACCCTGTTCCGGACGCGGGTCCCGCTCGCCCTTGTTCGGCCAGTACGCCATCGCCCGCTCCGCCTGCGCCGTGATCGTGAGCGAGGGGTTGACCCCGAGGTTCGCGGAGACCGCCGAACCGTCCACCACCGAGATGCCCGGGTACCCGTAGAGCCGGTGGTACGGGTCCACCACGCCCTCCCGCGGTGAGGCGCCGATCGGGCAGCCGCCGAGGAAGTGCGCGGTCAGCGGGGTGCCCGTCAGCTCCCCGACGTTGCTGCCCGCAAAGCCGTTGATCTCCTCCGCCAGCAGGGTCGCGGCCACGGTCGCCTCCGCGATCTGGACCGGATTCGGGGCCCCGTGGCCCTGACGGGCCGTGAGCAGGCCCCGGCCGATCCCGCCCGGCCTGCGGTAGGTCGTCAGCGAATTGTCCAGCGACTGCATGACCAGGCCGATGATGGTCCGCTCCGACCAGCGCCGGTTCGACAGCGACCGCACCAGCTGCACCGGGTGGCGCGCGGACCTGGCCAGCCAGGCCCGGACCCGGTGGCTGCCGTACGGGACCTGGAGGACGGTCAGGAACCCCATCGCGTTGGAGCCCTTGCCGTAGCGGACCGGTTCCATGTGCGTGTCCGCGTCGGGATGGACGGACGAGGTGATCGCCACGCCCCGGGTGAAGTCGGCCCGGCTCCCGGGGCCGTGGCGCCTGCGGTAGCGGCGGTCGTGGGTCTGCGCGCCGACCAGCCCCTCCGAGTTGGTCCGGGTCAGCTCCCCGAGCCGGTCCGAGAGGCGCGGCAGCTCACCGCGGTCCTTCATCGTGTGCAGCAGGGTCTGGGTGCCGTACGTGCCCGCCGCGACGACCACGTGCGCGGCGCGCAGCACCTTCGCCGCGCCCGTGCGGCGGGCGTCGGTGGGAACGGTGCGGACCCGGTAGCCGCCGGCGGGGTGTTCGGCGAGCGCGGTGACCGTGGTCATCGGGTGGATCACGGCGCCCGCGCCCTCGGCGAGGTGGAGGTAGTTCTCGGCCAGGGTGTTCTTCGCGCCGTGGCGGCAGCCCGTCATGCACTCGCCGCACTCGGTGCAGGCCCTGCGGGTGGGTCCGGCGCCGCCGAAGTACGGGTCGGGGCTCTCCTCGCCGGGCCGGACCCGGGCCTGCCCCCGGGCGTCCTGGCCGTCGCCGAAGAAGACGCCGACCGGGGCCATGTGGAAGGAGTCCGCCACGCCCATCCGCTCGGCGACGGCCCTGAGGTGGACGTCGGAGAGGGTCATGGTCGGGTTGAGCCGGACGCCGAGCATCCGCTCGGCCTGGTCGTAGTACGGGGCGAGTTCCTCGCGCCAGTCGGTGATGGCCGCCCACTGCCGGTCCTCGAAGAAGGCGGCGGGCGGCACGTACAGGGTGTTGGCGTAGTTGAGCGAGCCGCCGCCGACCCCGGCGCCCGCGAGCACCATCACCTTGCCGAGCAGGTGGACGCGCTGGATGCCGTAGAGCCCGAGCGCCGGGGCCCACAGGTAGTCGCGCAGGTTCCAGCTGGTGCGCGGCAGGCTCTCGCGGGTGAACCGGCGCCCGGCCTCCAGGACACCGACCCGGTACCCCTTCTCGCTGAGCCGCAGCGCCGCGACCGACCCGCCGAAGCCCGATCCGATGACGATGACGTCGTAGTCGAGGTGACCGCCGGACCCGTCGTCCGGGCGGCCGTTGCCGTGATGGTTCGACACTGCGGTGCCTCCTAGTGCTGTGACCGGGGCTCACTAACGCAGGCGGAGCGCCTTCATGACCTTGAGGCTGCGGGTCATGAACGCGGCGTACTTCTCGTCGTCCATGCCCAGCGAGGGGGCCATCGGGAGCAGCCGCTGGTGGGCGACGGTCTGGGCCTCGGTGTACTTGAGGATGCCCTCGGAGCCGTGGCGGCGGCCGAGGCCGGAGTCCTTCATGCCGCCCATGGGCGCCTGGGCGCTGCCGTAGGCGGGGGCGTACCCCTCGTTGATGTTGACGGTGCCGGTGCGCAGGCGGGCGGCGACGGCGTGGCCCCGGCGGGCGTCCGCCGTCCACACGCTGGCGTTCAGCCCGTAGGCGGTGGCGTTGGCCTCGGCGATCGCCCGGTCCTCGTCGGTGAAGCGGTAGACGGAGACGACCGGGCCGAAGGTCTCCTCCCCGCACACCGCCATCGGGGTCTCGACCCCGTCGAGGATGGTGGGCTCGTAGAAGAGGGGGCCGATGTCGGGGCGGGCGGTGCCGCCCGTGACCAGGGTGGCGCCCTTGGCCACGGCCTCGTCCACGTGCCGCCGTACGGTCTCCAGCTGGCGCGCGCCGGCCAGCGAGCCCATGTCCGCGCCGTAGGCCAGGGCGCCGCCGAGGCGCATGGCCCTGGTCCGGGCGGCGAAGCGGGCCACGAACGCGTCCGCGACCGAGGCGTGGACGTAGATCCGCTCGATGGAGATGCAGAGCTGCCCGGCGGAGGCGAAGCAGGCGCGGACGGCGCCCTGGGCGGCCTTCTCGACATCGGCGTCGTGCAGGACGAGCATGGCGTTCTTGCCGCCGAGTTCGAGGGAGACCCCGACGAGGCGGTCGGCGGCGCCCCGGGCGACCTCGCGGCCGGTGCGGGTGGAGCCGGTGAACGAGACGTAGTCGGCGTGGCGCACCACCTCGGGGCCGACGACCGGGCCCTCGCCCAGGACGACCTGGAAGACCTCGGCGGGCAGCCCGGCCTCGATCAGCAGGTCACGGGCCCACAGGGCGGTGAGCGCGGTCTCGGTGTCGGGCTTCATGACCAGGGCGTTCCCGGCGACGAAGGCGGGCAGGGCGTCGCCGACGGAGAGTTCGAGCGGGTAGTTCCAGGGGGCGATCTGGCCGACGACCCCGCGCGGCTGGCGCAGCTCGGTCACCTTGGTCAGCACGGGCATGACGCCCGTGTGGCCCCGGGGACGCAGGTACGAGGGCGCCTTGCGGCCGTAGTGCCGGGCGGCGACGGCGACGGCCTGGACCTCCTCGTGGGCGTGCAGGCGGGCCTTGCCGGTCTCCAGCTGGATGAGGTCGAGGGCCTCGGCCTGGCGGGCCAGGACCAGGTCGTGGAAGCGGAGCAGTACGGCGGCCCGCGCGCGGACGGGAAGGGCCGCCCAGGCGGGCTGCGCGGCGCGGGCCCGCTCGAACGCCTCGGCGACGTCCTGCGCGGTGGCCTCGGGAAGCTCCGCCAGCCGGTCCCCGGTGAAGGGGGAGTGGTTGGCGGTGCGGCCGGAGCCGCTCACCCCGCGGGTCAGCCGGGCGACCAGGGCGGGGGTCACCACGTCGGCCGCGGTCCGGGCCCCGGCGGGGGCCGGGGCGACCGGGTTGGTGGGGGCCGGGGCCGTGCGGAGGGGGGCGGGGGGCTGCGAGTCCGTCATGGCGGTGAGCGTATTCCGCCCGGGAGGCTTTGGGTACCCGCGGGTAACCGGATTTCGCCATGGATGCCAGTGAACGCTGGCGGGATGACGCGAAGACGGCCGGACCGGGACCAGGACGGGGACCAGGACGGGGACGGGGACCAGGACCGGCGTCAGCGGGTGCCGGTAGCCACGCCGGGGGAGCCGGGGGCGGGGGCGGGCTGCCAGCCGCTGAGCACCGTGTCGAACTGCGCGCGCGTCGTGGCCCAGTCCGCGACCGGGCCCGACATGTACACCACGTACTCGGTGCCGTCCGCGGCGATGTACATCTGCTCGATCGCCCGGCGCGGCCCCGGGGTGTTGCCCTTCTCCGTCCAGGTGAACTCCCACAGAGCGGCACGAGTGGTGTCACGGAAGGTGTTCTGCCGCAGGGTCTGCCGCTTGTAGTCGGGCAGCCGCGTCCTGACCTGCGACTCCAGATCGAGCAGATGCGCCTGTGGGCTGGTGAAGTCGGGGGTCCTGTCCAGCGCGATCCGGATGCGGTGCTTGCCCTCGTCCGGGGTGTAGTCGATCTGGCTGCCCTCCAGGCGGCGCTTCCAGCCGTCCGGCACGAACAGCGTGAACCCCTCCGGGTCGGTGACCCGGCTCCACCCCGCCGGGGCGGTGGCCTCCCCGCGCGCCTTCGCCGGGTCGCCGGACGGCACCTGGTCGGGGGTGCTCGTGGCCTTGTCCGCACCACCGCCCTGGGCGTCGGCCCCGGAACCCTGGGTGTCGCCGGTGTACTTGAGCACGCCGAAGACACCGCCGCCACCGAGCAGCGCCGCCACCAGGGCGACGACCGCGGCGCGCCTGACCCGGCCCTTGGCCGGGTCGGACACGGCCCCACCGGCGGGCGGGGCCGGTGCGGACGGACCGGAGCCGGGACCGGGGCCGGGGCCAGAACCGGGGCCGTCAGCGGGCTCCGACGGCCCCTTCGGGCGCGGCTCCCGCGCGTGCGGCTGCTCGTGCGGGTACTGCTGCGGCTGCTCGCGCTGCTGGTCCGGGTGCTGCTGCTGCTGGTGCTGGTGCTGGTGCTGGTGGGGCGAGTGCTCGTGCCGGTGGTCCTGGTCGTGCGACTGCTCGTGCTCGTGCGGCTGCTGGTGCTGGTGCTGCGGGGCGGGCGGCGGGCCGTACCCCTGGAGGTGCGGCGGCCCGTACGGCTGCCGGTGCCCGGCCGGGGCGGCGGGCTCCTCGTCGGCCCCCGGCCGCTCCCTCGCGGTCACCGCGCGCGTGGGCACGTACGCCTGCGCCGCCTTCGGCTCCCGGCCCTCCATCGCCTCCAGCAGCATCCGCTCGGCCTCCGTGGCCGACGGCCGCTGCGCCGGGTCCTTGCGGAGCAGGGCCGTGATGACCGGCCCCAGCGCCCCGGACTGGCGCAGGGCGGGCGGCTCGTCGTTCACCACGGCCTGGAGGCTGGATATCGGCGACGTGCGGCGGAACGGGGAACGGGCCTCGACGGCCGTGTACAGGGTGGCGCCCAGCGACCACAGGTCCGAGGCCGGGTCGGGGGCCCCGCCGGTGACCCGCTCGGGGGCCAGGTAGTCGATGGAGCCGACGAGTTCACCGGTCCGCGTGATGGAGGAGTCGCCCTCTATCGCGGCGATCCCGAAGTCCGCGAGCAGCACCCGGCCGTCCTTGGCGAGCATGACGTTGCCCGGCTTCACGTCCCGGTGCAGGACGCCGACCGCGTGCGCGGCGCGCAGCGCGCCCAGCACGTGCAGCCCGATCCGGGCCGCCTCCCGCGGCTCGATCCGGCCGGCCGCCTTGGCCGCCTCCGCGAGGGAGGGGCCGTCGATGTACTCCATGACGATCCACGGCCGGTCGTCGTGCTCCAGCACGTCGTGGACGGTGACGACCGCCGGGTGCTGAATCCGGGCGGCGGCCCGCGCCTCCTTCTGCGTCCGGGCGTGCAGGACGTCCCGGTCGGCCTGGGCGACGTAGAGACCCGCCGTCAGTTCCTTGACGGCCACGGTCCGGTGGAGCAGCTCGTCGTGCGCGCGCCACACCTTGCCCATGCCACCGCTGCCGATGGGCTCGACGAGCCGGTACCGGCCCGCGAGCACCGCACCCGCGCCTGTCTGCTGCTCCACGAAACCTCGCCGCTCTGTGTACTTCGGGCCAGATTACGGAGCCCCCGGGCACTGCCGGAACCGCACGGGCGCGGAAAGACGGCACTGTGACGCAATCGCCGTACTGAATCCCCGTCAGTGGCGCCTCAACCGCCCACCCGGTAACTCGCCGTGGCCTTCTCGAAGACCTCGGTGACCTTGCCCGCCTCGTCCTGCGGGCCCGTGACGATGACGACGTGGTAACTGCCGCCGAGCGCCACGACGTAGTTGCGGGCGACGACGTTGCGGCCGGTGCCGTCGATCCAGGTGTAGGTGCCGGTGGCGCGGAGCTGCTGGCCGACCTTGGTGGTCCGGACATCGGTGACGGTGGACCAGGTGGAGGTGCGGTACGGGGTCAGCTCCGGCTCCTTGTCCTTCTGGTAGGCCGCCGGGTCCGGGTTGCCCTGGACCTTGTCCCGGCCGGGGACGACCGTCAGGGTGAACGGCCCTTCGGTGTACCGCACCTGGCCGGACTCGTTGATGCCCCGGCGCTCCCAGCCCTCGGGCACGACGATCTCGAAGTGCTCCGGGTCCTGCCGGCTGGCGTACCCGGGCGGGGCGGGGGCGGCGGGCACGGTCGCCGTCGTCTGCGGCGCGGGCCCGGGCTCGGGCGTACCTGCGGGGGCGGAGGGCGCGGGGGCGGAAGGTCCGGCACTGCCGGTCCCGCCCGGCTCCGGCGACGCCTGGGCGGCGGTCCGCGCGCCCTCGCCGGGGCCGGTGGCGACCCGGGGCATGAAGACCAGCGCGTACGCCACCGCCCCGGCGAGGACGGCGAGGACGCCGACGACCAGGGCCCGGCCGAGGGAGCGCGGCTTGCGCGGGGTACGGGGGCCCTCGGGGTTGCGGTGGCGCCCGTGGAGCTCGCCGCGCCTGCGGACGACGGGCAGCCGCGCCGGATCGGGCTCCACCACCGGGAACACGGCGTGCCCGGACTCCGGCTCGGGGGCGGAGCGCACGAGCGAGCGCAGCCAGCCGCGCAGCTCCTCGAAGTCGGGCCGCTCGGTCGGGTCCTGACGCAGCAACGACTCCACGACCGGCCGCAGCGCGCCGCACTCCTCCGCGAAGGCGGGGGGCTCGGCGCAGACCATCTCGACCAGCTCGGCGACGCTGTCCTCGGGGTACGGGGCGTGCCCCTGCACGGCGCGGTAGAGCAGCGCGCCGAGCGCCCAGAGGTCGGTGGTGGGACCGACCGGGGGCGCCAGCTGCCAGTTCCCCTGGACGGGCCCGGCCTGCTCGGGGGCCCACCGCTCGGTGACGGCCCCGACGACGGCCATGCGCGTCTGCCGCGCCCGCTCGGCGTCGAGCCCGCTCCTCGGAGCGGTGCCCCAGCCTCCGGCGCCCGAGCCCTCCGCCCCGCCTCCGGGCACGGGCACGGCCACGGACGCCTGGGCGGGCTCCGCGCGGTCCCGGCCCGGAACCTGCGGCGACGGCGACGGCGAGGACAGCGGCCGGGCCGGTACGGGAGGGTGCGCGGCGCCGGGCTCCGGCGGCTGCGGCGGCCCGCCGAGGGGGCCGGGGGCCGGGGTCTCGGCCTGGCGGTACCCCTGTGGCAGCGCGAGCTGCGCGGGCAGCACGGGCCGGACCGGCGCCCCCGGCTGCGGCTCGGACCACGGCTGCCCCGACCCGGGCCGCGGGGCCTCGTCACCGGACCACGACTGCCCGGACCGGCCCCCGGGGAGCGGACCGGCATCCGGCTCGGGCCCGG
Source organism: Streptomyces sp. NPDC051567 (assembly GCF_044454165.1). Lineage (NCBI taxonomy): Bacteria > Bacillati > Actinomycetota > Actinomycetes > Kitasatosporales > Streptomycetaceae > Streptomyces > Streptomyces sp. NPDC051567. The sequence continues at coordinate 54,547 of NZ_JBITDK010000027.1, forward strand.
GGTGCGGTTCGGGTTCCTGGCCGGGCGGCGGGAGGGCCGGGCGGCGCGGGGCCGCCCCGTGCCAGGGGGCGGCGGCACCGGCCCCGGGGCCGCCGTACGGGTACGAGTACCCCTGCGGCAGGGTCGATCCCTCGGGCCGCTCCTCCGGCCCGGCATCGGCCCCGGCCCGGCGCTCCCCGGCGGCCCGGGCCGCGGCGGCCTGCGCTCCGGCCCGGTAGGCGGCGATGGCCCCGGCCCGCGCGGCGGCCTTCAGGTCGGGCCGCTCCTCCGGGCGTCCGGGGGTGATGTGATCGGTGTAGCGCGGCCCGGTGTCGTACCCCGGGGCCACCAGCGGCGCGTACCCGGGCCCCGCCTGCGGCCCGTGGTCCCCCGCTCCGGTGGCGGGTCCCGGCCAGGGCTGCGGCCTGGTCTCCGGGCCCTCGGCGAACCCGTGCCCGGCCCCGTGTCCCGCGACCTCCGGCCCGGCCTGGCCCCGTACGACCAGCTCCGTACCGGATTCCGCGCCGGGACCGGGAAACGGGCCGGGAAGCGGACCGGCCTCCGGGCCGGGGTCGAACGCGTACCCGGGCCCGAACACCCCCGCCCCGCCGCCGGGACCGTCCGCCGGGACCGGGTCGTACCCGCACAGGGCGTCCTCCGCGGCGCCCGCCGCCAGCCCGGTCAGCACGACCCGGCCGTCGTCACAGACCAGTACCGTCCGGACGGTGATGTTCCGGTGGGTCCAGCCGTGGGCGTGCAGGACCCGTAGCGCGGTCAGCACGTCCGAGGCGACCTCCGCCGCCCGGTACGGGCTCATCGGCTCGTCGGCGATCAGGGCGGCCAGCGGCCGGGCCGGGATCAGCTCGCTCACTATCCACAGCGACCCGTCCTCGGCGAACACGTCGAAGACCTGGTCCAGCCGTGGGTGGTCCGGTACCGAGGCGGCGGCCTGCGCGGCCTCGATCGCGCGGCGCACGGCCGGCAGCTCCCCCGCCGGGCGGCGCCCTGCCGCCGGGGCTTCGGGCCCGTCCAGCAGCTCGGCGTCCACGATCTCCGGCAACGGCACCTGCCGGACCAGGACTTCCTGCCCGCTGCGCGTGTCGAAGGCGCGGGTCTCGGCCGGTTCGTACTCGTCCGCCGACGGCAGCGGCAGGCGGTAGCGGCAGGCCAGTATCCGGCCCGCGTACTCCTCCACATCGCCTCCCCCGAGTGCGTCGGGCCCATGGTCCCGCTGCCACGATACGTCGCCGGGGGCGCCCGCGTCCTGGACCTGGGAAGGCTCGTGCCGACTCGCCGGCGGGGTCTCCCTCAGCCCTGCTGCTGGAAGGTCTGGAACGCGGTCTCACGCATCTGGGCGCACTCGGCGCCGTCCCACTGATCGGCGGCGCAGCTGATCATGATGGCGTAGCCGTGGTTCGCGTCCGCCTTGAAGCCCCGGTTGAGCACACGGACCTTGATGCCCTGCTGCTCCCGCTCGAACTCCCAGTCGGCGACGGTCGGGTAGCCCCGGTACTCCGCCGGGTCCATCTTGATGAGCCGGTAGTTCTGGCTGCCTTTCTCGACGTCCGGGGCCTGCTTGGCCCAGGCGGCGCGGGCGTCGTTGCCGGGCGTGGTGGTGAAGTCGACCTGGATGCGGGGGAAGCCGCCGTCGCGGCTGTGGATGGCGCCGGAGTTCGTGCCCGCGATGCCCGTCTGCCGGAAGCCTTCGGGCATCGCCATGGAGAAACGGAACTTCGCGTCCGTCAACGTGGCGTACCCCGGCGGGAGCCCGCCGCCCGGCGCCCCGGGGGTCGCGCCCTGGCTCTGCGCCGGGGGCTGCCCCTGCCCCTGGGTCTGCGCCTGACCGTTGCCCTGGCCCTGGGTCTGACCCTGGGTCTGCTGTCCGTGGTCGGCCTGGCCGGTGGCGGCCCCGGTGCCCGGCTCGCCGGACTTCCCGGAGTGGTTCGCGGACCCGCCCGAGGGCGGGACGGCGGGCGCGGCGGCGCCCGTACCGGCCTTGTCCTCCCCCTTGGCGGCGCCGTTGTCGTTGTTGCTGAGGACGTAGCCGATCAGTGAACCGACCACCGCCAGCACGACGACGACGGCTATCGCGAGGACGATGGTGCGGCGCGGCATGACGTCGGTGAGGGGCGCCACGACCGGCGCGGGCCGGGACGACGGCGGCTCGGCGGCCGTCTTCTCCGCCTTCTCGGCCGCCGCCTTCTCCGCGGCGGCGGCCTTGCGGGCCGACTTCAGCGCGGCGCGGGCCCGCTCGCGCTGTTCGCGCTCGCGCCGCTCACGCTCCTTCTTCTCCGCCTTCTCGGCGGCCCGCTCCGCCGCGGCGGCCTTCTCCGCGGCCGTCCGCCCGGCCTTCTCGGCCGCGGCCTTCTCCGCCGCAGCCCTGGCGTCCGCCACCGAGATCTGGCGGGTCTCCTCGGCGGACGGGACCGGTACGGACGCGACGGGCACGGGCGCGTCGCGGACGGCCGTGAGCATCCGCCGGGTGCGCTCCTCGTCGAGCCGGTGGACCGGGTCCTTGGCGAGCAGGCCGTAGATGACCTCGGTCAGCAGCGGACCGGCGTTCTTCGGCGGGTCCACCGGCTCGGTCATCACGGCGGTCAGGGTCGCGAGCGCGGACCCCTTGTCGTATGGGGGCACGCCCTCGACGGCGGCGTAGAGCAGTCCGCCGAGCGACCACATGTCGGCGGGCGGGCCGGGCTTGTTGCCCCGGGCGCGCTCGGGCGAGATGTAGGAGGGGGCGCCGACGAGCATGCCGGTGGAGGTGACGGACGGGTCGCCCTCGACCTGGGCGATGCCGAAGTCGGTCAGGACGACGCGGCCGCTGCCGGCGATGAGCACGTTGGACGGCTTCACGTCCCGGTGCAGGATGCCCTGGCCGTGCGCGGCGCGGAGCACGTCGAGCACGGCGAGGCCGACCTCGGCGGCGCGGTGCGGGGTCAGGGGGCCGTGCTCCCGGACGAACTCGGAGAGCGAGGGGCCCTCGATGAGTTCCATGACGATCCAGGGGCGGCCGTCCTCGTCGACGACGTCGTACACCGTGACGGCGCCGCCACTGCGGATACGGGCGATGGCCTTGGCCTCGCGCAGGGTGCGGGTGATGAGGCGGCGCTTCTCGTCCTCGTCGACCCCGGTGCTGAAGCGGAGTTCCTTGACGGCGACGGTCCGGCCCAGGGTCTCGTCCTCGGCCCGCCACACCGTTCCCATGCCGCCCTTGCCGAGCACGGAGCCCAGCCGGTACCGCCCGGCCAGCAGCCTGCCCTGGTCCTCCCCGGACCCCTCCGGCTCCGCGCCCCCGGCCCGCCCCGCCTTCCCGGCGGCTCCGGCCTTCGGCGCGGCGGCGCCCGTGGCCCGGCCCGGCCCCGGCTTCCCGGCGGGCACGGCCTTCGGCGCGGCCGACCCGGCGGAATCGGCCGGCCCGGCGGATGCGTCCGACGCGCCCGCCCGTGGCTTCGCGTCCGCCCGGGGTTTCGCCCTCGCCGGGGGCTTCGCGTCCTCGGGGGTCCCGGTGCGGCCCGGTCCCGGCGCCGCGTCCTCGGGTTTCACGCCCCCGGGTTTGACTCCCTCGGGCTCCGCCGCAGGCGGCCCCGCAGCCTCGGCCCGTCCCGACCCCCCGGGCTCCGCCACAGGCGACCCGGCGGACTCGGTGTGCTCCGGCTTCGACATGCGTCCCCTCTGCGATCGTTCCGCCTGCCCCGGCTGCCCCACCAGCGGCCGGGATGCGCGGTAACCCGCCCCGGCGGAACCTTCATTGTTCCTCACCCGGCGAGCGGCGACCGCCCCGGGTCCACGGTTCCCCCTCCACATCGCGGAGTTGTACCGGAGTCACAACGGAACGATGTCGGGCGCCCCCAGCCGCGCCGCGTCCGCCGTCTGGTCGTCCGGCTGGCGCTGCGATTCCCGCTCCGCCTGCACCCGCTTCTCGTAGTGCTCCACCTCCTTCTCGATCTGCTGTTCGTCCCACCCGAGCACCGGAGCCATGAGCCGCGCGCACTCCCGGGCCGACCGCGTCCCCCGGTCGAACGTCTCGATCGAGATCCGTGTCCGGCGGGTCAGCACGTCGTCCAGGTGGCGCGCGCCCTCGTGCGAGGCGGCGTACACGATCTCCGCCCGCAGGTAGTCGTCCGCCCCGGACACCGGCTCCCCGAGCCCCGGCGAGGCGGCGATCAGGTCCAGCAGTTCCTCCGTCAGCGACCCGTACCGGTTCAGCAGATGCTCGACCCGGACCACGTGGAGTCCCGTCCGGGCCGCGATCCTGGCCCGGCCGTTCCACAGCGCCCGGTACCCCTCCGCCCCCACCAGCGGCACGTCCTCCGTGACGCACTCCGCCACCCGCTGGTCCAGCCCGTGCACCGCCTCGTCCACCGCGTCCTTGGCCATCACCCGGTACGTCGTGTACTTGCCGCCCGCCACCACCACCAGGCCGGGCACCGGATGCGCCACCGTGTGCTCGCGCGAGAGCTTGCTCGTCGCGTCCGACTCCCCGGCCAGCAGGGGGCGCAGGCCCGCGTACACCCCCTGGACGTCGTCGCGCGTCAGCGGCACCGCCAGCACCGAGTTCACGTGTTCCAGCAGGTAGTCGATGTCCGCGCTCGACGCCGCCGGGTGCGCCTTGTCGAGGTCCCAGTCGGTGTCCGTGGTGCCCACGATCCAGTGGCGGCCCCACGGGATGACGAAGAGCACCGACTTCTCGGTCCGCAGGATCAGCCCGGTGCTCGAATGGATCCGGTCCTTCGGGACGACCAGGTGGATGCCCTTGGAGGCCCGGACGTGGAACTGCCCGCGCTCCCCGATCAGCGCCTGCGTGTCGTCCGTCCACACCCCCGTCGCGTTGACGATCTGCTTCGCGCGGATCTCGTACTCCCCGGGCCGCCCCTGCCCCCCTTCCACGTCGCGCACGCGCGCGCCGACCACCCGTTCGCCCTCGCGCAGGAAGCCGACCACCCTCGCCCGGTTGGCGCAGTGCGCCCCGTACTCCGAGGCCGTCCGCACCAGCGTGGCGACGTACCGCGCGTCGTCCATCTGGGCGTCGTAGTACTGCAGGGCCCCCACCAGCGCGTCCTTGCGCAGGGCGGGTGCCACCCGCAGCGCCTGCCTGCGCGAGAGGTGGCGGTGGACCGGGAGCCCCCGGCCGTGCCCGCTGGACACCGACATCGCGTCGTACAGGGCGACGCCCGATCCCGCGTAGAACCGCTCCCAGCCCTTGTGCCGCAAGGGGTAGAGGAACGGCACCGGCTTCACCAGGTGCGGGGCGAGCCGCTCCAGCAGCAGGCCGCGCTCCTTCAGCGCCTCCCGGACGAGGGCGAAGTCGAGCATCTCCAGGTATCTGAGGCCGCCGTGGATGAGCTTGCTGGAGCGGCTGGAGGTGCCCGAGGCCCAGTCCCGGGCCTCCACCAGCCCGGTCGCCAGGCCTCTGGTCACCGCGTCGAGCGCGGTACCGGCGCCGACCACGCCCGCGCCGACGACCAGCACGTCCAGCTCCCGCTCGGCCATCCGGGCGAGTGCCTCGGCCCGCTGGGCCGGTCCCAGTGTCGCTGTCCTCACGGCTGCCTCCCGTTGGTGCGGGTACTCCCCGCGTCGTGCGGGTGATCCCGCTCACATCTCCCGTTCATGATTCTGACCGCCCGCGCCCACATCAGCCACCGCCTGTGGACAACACAACGGCGACCGGCGCCCGGGAATGCGACATATACGTCATATATACGCCTAGTCTGACATTGCGCCACCTCCCGTGGTCCACAGGACTTGCGCGCGCAGCCCCCTCATGCAAGGGAAGGGACGGCACCCCCATGCCCGCAGATCTCGCCGTCATCGGACTCGGCCACCTCGGTCTCCCGCTCGCCCAGGCGGCCGTCGCCGCCGGGATCGAGACGGTCGGCTACGAGAGCGGCCCGGCCACGGACTCCACCCTCACCGCCGCCGAGATCCGCCGCATGTCGGCGGCCGGCTTCCGGGTCACCACCAACCCCGCCGAACTCGGCCGGGTCCGCACCGCCGTGATCTGCGCCCCCACCCGGCTCGGCGCCGACCGCGCGCTCGACCTCAGCGCCGTCGGCGAGGCCGGCCGCGCGCTCGCCGCCCGGCTGCGCCCGCACACCACCGTGATCCTCGAATCCGCCGCCCACCCCGGCGTCACCGAGGAGTACCTGCGCCCGCTCCTCGAAGCGGGCTCCGGACTGCGGGCCGGCCGGGACTTCCACCTGGCCTACTCCCCCAGCCGGCTCGACCCGGGCAACCGCACCCACTCCATCTCCAACACGCCCAAGGTGATCGGCGGCCTCACCCCCGCCTGCACGGAGTCCGCGCACGCCTTCTACGCCCGCCTGACCGAGAAGGTGGTCCGCGCCCGCGGCCTGCGCGAGGCCGAGACCGTCCAGCTCCTCGAAACCAACTACCGGCACGTCAACATCGCCCTCATGAACGAGATGGCGGTCCTCTGCCACGACCTCGGGGTCGACCTCTGGGACGTCATCCGGTGCGCCGAGACCAAGCCGTACGGGTTCCAGGCGTTCCGCCCCGGCCCCGGCGTCGGCGGCCACGGCGTCCCCCTGGACCCCAACTACCTCCCCCACACCACCCGCACCCCCGGCCACCCCCTGCGCATGGTCGGCCTGGCCCAGGAGATCAACGACCGGATGCCGCAGTACGTCATCCAGCGCTCCGCCACCCTGCTGAACGAGCACGGGAAATCCGCCCGCGGCGCCCGGGTCCTGCTGCTCGGGGTCACGTACAAGCCCGACCTCGGCGACCAGGAGGGCTCACCGGCCCGCGAGATCGCCGGCCGCCTGCTCGACCTGGGGGCGCTGCTCAGCTACCACGACCCCTACATCGCGGGCTGGCGGGTCCGGGACCAGCCGGTTCCCCGCGCCGAATCCCTGTACGAGGCCGCCGCCGGCGCCGACCTGACGATCCTCCTCCAGCACCACCGCACCTACGACCTCCAGGGCCTGGCGGTCAAGGCCCAGCTGCTCCTGGACACCCGCGGCGCCAGCCCCGCGGGCGCGGCCCACCGGCTCTGACCGGCCCCCGCGACCGGCGCAGCCGACCGCCCGGGGCGGGGAGCGGCTGCTAGCCTGCGGCATCGCCTATCCCGCACCTACGTCGTACGGGCGTACGCGCGCCCGAATCCCTGGGGGGGATTTCCCATGAGCCAGCACGTCCCGCCGCCCGCGCCCGACTCCTTCACCCCGGCCCCGGACCCCGCCCCGGCGCGCGCCGGGAATCCGGCGCTCGGCATCGCCGCCGCCGCCGTCACGGCCCTGGTCGCGGCCGTCGCGTACGGCGTCCTGATGAACGCCATCGACCGGCAGGTCGCCTTCGCCGCCGTCGCGGTCGGCCTCCTCGTCGGCATCGCCGCCGGCCGGGTCGGCGGGCGCAGCGCGGTCCTCCCGCCGCTCGCCGCGGCCCTCTCGCTCGCCGCCGTCTACCTGGGCCAGCTCACCTCCATCGCGCTCGCCGCGGCCGACTTCACCGGGACCGGGGTGCTGGAGGTCGTCGCCACGATGGGCCTCGACGGGCTGAACGGCGTCTGGAAGGAACACGTCAAGGCGCTGGACTTCCTCTTCCTCGCGATCGGCACCGCCGTCGCCTTCGGCTTGGCCCGGAAGGCCGGTACCTGACCGCCCACCCCGCGCCGGCCCGGCCCGCGCCCGCCCGCCCGGCCCGGTACGCCCGGCCCCGGCCGGTCGGGAAGCAGCCCGACGGGAAGCGGCCGGTCGGGAAGCGGCCGGAGACCGGACCGATTCCGAAGGGAATGACCTGTCGGCGGCCACGCCCCCGGCCATATGATCCGCGCGTGTCTGCTCTTCCTCCACCCGGTCGGCCCGTGTTCGAACCCGTCGACCGCATCCCTTCCCTCGCCGCACTGCGCGCCTGTGTCCAGCGCAAGGACTGGACCGGTGTCGCCGCCGCCTTCGAGGCCCTCCCCGACGAGGACGACCGCGCCCTCGCCTGCCGGGTCGTCAGCGAGACCGACGGCGCGGAAACCTTCCTCCAGGAGGTGGCGGACCGCCTCCCCGGCGATCCGCTGCCCCGGACCCTGCTCGCCGAACGACTGATCATCACCGGCTGGGAGATCCGCTCCGACTCCCGCGCCGAACACGTGTCGGAGCGGCAGTTCCGCGACTTCCACGCCCACCTGCGGCGCGCCGAGATCCTGCTGATCGAGGTCTGCGCCGAGCACCCGGCGTACGCCCTGGCCTGGTACCTGCGCTCCCTCACCGCGCGCGGGCTCGAACTGGGCCAGAGCGAGAGCCGCCGCCGCTACGACCGGCTCGCCGAGCACCACCCGCACCACTTCTCGGGCCAGATGCAACTCCTCCAGCAGCTCTGCCCCAAGTGGGGCGGCTCCTGGGAGGCCGCGCACGGCTTCGCCCGGGAGTGCGCGCGGCGGGCACCGGAGGGCGGCCCCAACGGGGCCCTGGTCGCCCTCGCCCAGATCGAGCAGTACGTCGAGCTGGCGGAGAAGGAGGGCAAGAGCCGGGCGGAAACGTATCTGCGCGACCCGGAGCAGCTCACCCGGCTCCTCGAAGCCGGTGCGCGCTCGGTCCTGCACCCGGCCGCCCGCGCCGACGCCCACCAGGCCGTCGGCGCCCACAACGCCTTCGCCGCGGTCCACAGCGCCGCCGGCCGCCACGCCGAGGCGGCCCCGCACTTCCGCGCCCTCGGCGACGCCGCCGAGGAGTTCCCGTGGTCCTACCTCGGCAACCACGAGGAAGAGTTCGTCCGCCACCGCAAGAGCGCCCTGGCCAAGGGCTGAGGGGACCCCATGGACACCGCCAAGGCCACCGGCACGCCCACCACTGCCGCTGTCACCACCACCGCTGCCACCACCGTCAATGCCGGCACCACCGATGCCGACGGCATCACCACCACCCGCGTCAACGGCATCCGCACCGTCCTCGCCCCGGGCTCCGGCCCCGTCACCGCGGGCCTCTTCTTCCGCGTCGGGCGCGCCGACGAGACCCTCGCCACCAGCGGGATCACCCACCTCGTCGAGCACCTCGCCCTCCACCACCACGGCCTGGGCGACCTGCACTACAACGGCGCGACCGCCGCCGCCCACACCCACTTCCACGTCACCGGTTCCCCCTCCGACGTGGTCGAGTACCTCAACGGCGTCTGCGCCGCCCTGCGCGACCTGCCCATGGACCGCCTGGAGACCGAGAAGGAGATCCTGCGCACCGAGGCCGCCGGCCGCAGCCACGGTCCGGGCCACGGCATGTCCCTGTGGCGGTACGGCTCCCGTTCCTACGGCCTCACCAGCTACGCCGAGGCCGGGCTGCGCGGCATCACCGCGCACCACGTCCGCGAGTGGGCCCGTACCTGGTTCACCGCCGAGAACGCCGTCCTGTGGATCACCAGCGACACCCTCCCCGAGGGCCTCGACCTCACCCTCCCCGACGGCGAGTGGCGCCCCGCCCCGAAGCCCACCTCCGCCCTGCCCGCCACCCCGGCGTACTTCCGGGGCCAGGACGGCGCGCTGGTGCTGACCTCGGTCGTGCCCCGCTCCACCGAGGCCGGCCTGTTCACCGAGATCCTGAGCAAGGAACTGTTCCGGGCCCTGCGCCAGAAGGGCGGCTACTCCTACACCGCCGCCGCCGAGTACAGCTCGCGCGACAGCGGCCACGCCACCGTCACCGCGTACGCCGACTCCCTGCCCGAGAAGCAGGACGCGATGATCGGCGCCTTCGTCGACGTCCTCGCCGCGCTGCGGGCCGGCCGGATCGAACAGGCCGACCTGGACTCCGTACGGGCCACCGCGCTGGCCCGCTTCGACACCCCGGAGCTCGCCGCGGCCATGCTCCCCGGGTACGCCATGAACCTGCTGCTGCGCCGCGACGAACGCACCGTCGCCGAGGCACGCGCCGCGATCGAGGCCGTCACCGTCGAGGCGCTCCACCGGGTCGCCCGCGAACTCTGGTCGAACGCCCTGGTGCAGGTGCCCGGCCGGGGACTGGAGTGGGCCGGGCTCACGGCGGCGCCCACCGACTCCGCCGAGCTGATCACCGGACGGCGGTACTCCGCGGTGGGCGAGAAGGGCGTCGCCCTGCTCGTGTCGGCCGAGGGCGTCAGCATGGTTCGCCCGGGGAGCCAGGTCACCGTCCGCTACGCCGCCTGCTCCCTGATGCAGGTCTACCCGGACGGCGCCCGCCACCTCGTCGGCCACGACGGTTTCACCCTCACCGTCGAACCGGCCCTGCACGGCATCACCGCGGCCGAACTGGCCCCCCTGGACGCCGGTGTCCCGCCCGCCGTGGTGGTCCGGATGGCCGCCCGCGACCCGGAGTCCGTGCCGCGGCCCGCCCTCCCCGAACCGGAGGAGGTCCCCGCGCCGCGGCGCACCTGGCTCACCGTCGTGCTCTGGCTGCTCGGCACCCCCGCCCTGCTCCTCGGCGCGCTCTCGGCCATCGCCTCCCTGGTGATGCTCTCCGATCCCGGCGCACAGGGCAGGTCCGACTGGGTGGTCCTGGGCGTCCTGTGGATCGTCTCGGCGGTCTTCCTCGTCCCGTGGAGCGTCTGTCTGCGCCGGAGGCTGCGCGGCCGGGGCTGACCCACGGCGAAGGGCCGGCACCCCCGGGAAACCGTCCTGGGGGTGCCGGCCCTTCGCCGTACGCCGGACAAGACCGTGAGGTCAGCGGCTGTGCTGCGCGTCCGAGACGGTGACCTCGACCCGCTGGAACTCCTTGAGCTCGCTGTAGCCGGTGGTGGCCATCGAGCGGCGCAGCGCGCCGAAGATGTTCATCGAGCCGTCCGGGGTGTGCGACGGGCCGGTGAGGATCTCCTCGGTGGTGCCGACGGTGCCGAGGTCGACCTTCTTGCCGCGCGGCACGTCCTCGTGGACGGCCTCCATGCCCCAGTGGTTGCCCTTGCCGGGCGCGTCGGTGGCACGGGCCAGCGGGGAGCCGATCATCACGGCGTCGGCGCCGCAGGCGACGGCCTTCGGGATGTCGCCCGACCAGCCCACGCTGCCGTCGGCGATGACGTGCACGTACCGGCCGCCGGACTCGTCCATGTAGTCGCGGCGGGCCGCGGCCACGTCCGCGACGGCGGTGGCCATCGGGACCTGGATGCCGAGCACGTTGCGCGTGGTGTGCGCGGCGCCGCCGCCGAAGCCGACCAGGACACCTGCGGCGCCGGTGCGCATCAGGTGCAGGGCCGCCGTGTAGGTGGCGCAGCCGCCGACGATCACCGGGACGTCGAGCTCGTAGATGAACTGCTTGAGGTTGAGCGGCTCGGCGGCGCCGGAGACGTGCTCGGCGGAGACGGTGGTGCCGCGGATCACGAAGATGTCCACGCCCGCCTCGACCACGGCCTTGGAGAACTCGGCGGTGCGCTGCGGGGAGAGCGCGGCGGCGGTGACGACACCCGCGTCGCGGACCTCCTTGATCCGCCGGCGGATCAGGTCGGCCTGGATCGGCGCGGAGTAGATCTCCTGGAGGCGCCGGGTGGCGGTCTCCTCGTCCAGCTCCGCGATCTCGTCGAGCAGCGGCTGCGGGTCCTCGTACCGGGTCCACAGCCCTTCGAGGTTCAGCACGCCGAGGCCGCCGAGCTCGCCGATGCGGATCGCGGTCTGCGGGGAGACGACCGAGTCCATGGGGGCGGCCAGGAACGGGAGGTCGAAGCGGTACGCGTCGATCTGCCAGGCGATCGAGACCTCCTTCGGGTCGCGCGTACGCCGGCTGGGGACGATGGCGATGTCGTCGAACGCGTACGCCCTGCGGCCGCGCTTGCCGCGCCCGATCTCGATCTCAGTCACGTGTGGTGGCCTTTCCTCTGGGTCTGCCCGTCCAGTATCCCCGAACGCCGGAGGCCCGCGTTCCCGCGACCACGGACCGGACCCGCCCGCGCCCCCCCGTACGCCCGGCCGGCGCGGGGCGCAGCCCCGGCAACGGCGAAGGGCGGGCCCGTCCGGGCCCGCCCTTCGTCACGCCTGGCGCACTCAGCCCTTACGGGAGTAGTTCGGCGCTTCCACCGTCATCTGGATGTCGTGCGGGTGGCTCTCCTTGAGCCCCGCCGAGGTGATCCGGACGAAACGGCCCCGGTCCTGGAGCTCCGGCACCGTACGGCCGCCGACGTAGAACATCGACTGGCGCAGGCCGCCGACGAGCTGGTGGACCACCGCGGAGAGCGGGCCGCGGTAGGGCACCTGGCCCTCGATGCCCTCGGGGATGAGCTTGTCGTCGCCGCCCACGCCCTCCTGGAAGTAGCGGTCCTTGGAGAAGGACTTGCGGTCGCCGCGGGACTGCATCGCGCCGAGCGAGCCCATGCCCCGGTAGGACTTGAACTGCTTGCCGTTGATGAAGAGCAGCTCGCCCGGGGACTCCTCGCAGCCCGCGAGGAGCGAGCCGAGCATCACCGTGTCGGCGCCGGCGACGAGCGCCTTGGCGATGTCACCGGAGTACTGGAGACCGCCGTCGCCGATGACCGGGACGCCCGCGGCCTTGGCGGCGAGCGCCGCTTCGTAGATCGCGGTGACCTGCGGGACGCCGATGCCGGCGACGACGCGGGTGGTACAGATCGAGCCGGGTCCGACACCGACCTTGATGCCGTCGCAGCCGGCGTCGATGAGCGCCTGGGCGCCGTCACGGGTGGCGATGTTGCCGCCGATGACATCGACCGAGGAGTTCGACTTGATCTTGGAGACCATGTCGCCGACCAGCCGGGAGTGACCGTGGGCGGTGTCCACGACGATGAAGTCGGCGCCCGCCTCGATCAGGGCCTGGGCGCGCTCGTACGCGTCCCCGGCGACCCCGACGGCCGCGCCGACCAGCAGCCGGCCGTCCTTGTCCTTGGCCGCGTTCGGGTACTTCTCGGCCTTGACGAAGTCCTTGACCGTGATGAGGCCCTTGAGGGCGCCCGCCTCGTCGACCAGCGGCAGCTTCTCGATCTTGTGGCGGCGCAGCAGCTCCATGGCGTCCACACCGGAGATGCCGACCTTGCCCGTGACCAGCGGCATCGGGGTCATGACCTCGCGCACCTGGCGGCTGCGGTCGGTCTCGAAGGCCATGTCACGGTTGGTGACGATGCCGAGCAGCTTGCCCGCCGGGTCGGTGACCGGGACGCCGGAGATGCGGAACTTCGCGCACAGCTCGTCGGCCTCGCGCAGCGTCGCGTCCGGGTGCACCGTGATCGGGTCGGTGACCATGCCGGACTCGGAGCGCTTGACCAGGTCGACCTGGTTGGCCTGGTCGGCGATGGAGAGGTTGCGGTGCAGGACGCCGACGCCGCCCTGGCGGGCCATCGCGATCGCCATCCGCGACTCGGTCACCTTGTCCATGGCGGCGGACAGCAGCGGAACGTTGACCCGCACGTTCCGGGAGATGAGGGAGGAGGTGTCGATCTGGTCAGGCGCCATGTCCGACACACCCGGCAGCAGCAGGACGTCGTCGTAGGTCAGCCCGAGCGTGGCGAATTTGTCGGGCATCCCGTCGGAATTACCGCCGTTGACAGTCATGACACCTTCCCGAATGGTCTTGCTCAGCGCGGATGTCCATGCTAACGGCCTACCACCGCGTCTCATTCCACGAGCCGGGCCGCGCGGAAGTTTCGTCGCTTCCTACGACGGCCCGCGACGGCCCGCAAAGATCCGCGCAGATCCGCCCCACCGGAGGCCCGGCGCCCGTCCGCCGCGCACTCGCCGCGCGCCCGACCCCCGCCTGTCCTGCGGTTTCTCCGCCGCCCGGCCCTGCGGTCCCCCCGCCGCGGCCTACTGCTCGGCGAGGGCCCGGAGCCGGCTGAGCGCCCGGTGCTGGGCCACCCGGACCGCTCCGGGGGACATCCCGAGCATCTGCCCGGTCTCCTCGGCCGTCAGCCCGACCGCCACCCGCAGGACGAGCAGCTCGCGCTGGTTCTCCGGCAGGTTGGCCAGAAGTTTCTTGGCCCAGGCGGCGTCACTGCTGAGCAGTGCCCGTTCCTCGGGGCCCAGGGAGTCGTCGGGCCGCTCGGGCATCTCGTCGGACGGCACGGCCGTGCTGCCCGGGTGACGCATCGCGGCCCGCTGGAGGTCGGCGACCTTGTGCGCGGCGATGGCGAAGACGAACGCCTCGAAGGGCCGCCCGGTGTCCCGGTAGCGCGGCAGGGCCATCAGGACGGCGACGCAGACCTCCTGCGCCAGGTCCTCCACGAAGTGGCGAGCGTCACCGGGAAGCCGCGAGAGCCGGGTGCGGCAGTAGCGGATGGCCAGGGGGTGCACGAAGGCGAGCAGGTCGTGCGTGGCCTGCTCGTCGCCCTCCACCGCACGGCGTACGAGCGCGCTGGCACCCCCGGTGCCGCCGCTGTGGGCGGCGTCGGTGGGGCCGGTGGCCGTGGGTGACCCCGGGGCCTCGTCGTCGCGCATCGGTCCATGGTGCCTGGACCCGGGCCGATTCGCGGCACCACGGTCCGTGTTGTGCGTCGAAGCGTTATGAGCGGGTGCGCCGGAAGTCATGCTCTGCGCCCTCCCCTCCCGCTCGGCCGAATGGTCCCCGAGGAACTCCACACTCCCAAGGATGCGGCATCGCGCGCGAAGCGGACTACGGCGCGCACCGGGACGCGGCCCTGAAACGTCACGTCCCCCGGATCTCACCCCGCCGGTCCCCGGCGGCGCGCCGGGCAGGACGGGGCGGGGAAACCGCGCACGACGCACGCGGCGAGGCGGCGGGCGGCGCTGTTCCGGGGCGCCGCACGGGGCCGCCGGTGAGCGGCGGGCGGTCCCGTCCGCCGTGGCGGACGGGACCGCTCCCGGCGGCCCGTGACCCGGAGGTCAGCGGACCAGGCCCCAGCGGAAACCGAGGGCCACGGCGTGCGCCCGGTCGGAGGCCCCGAGCTTCTTGAAGAGCCTGCGGGCGTGGGTCTTGACCGTGTCCTCGGAGAGGAAGAGCTCGCGCCCGATCTCCGCGTTGGACCGGCCGTGACTCATGCCCTCCAGTACCTGGATCTCACGCGCGGTGAGCGTGGGCGCGGCGCCCATCTCGGCCGAGCGGAGCCGGCGCGGGGCCAGCCGCCAGGTGGGGTCGGCGAGGGCCTGGGTGACCGTGGCCCGCAGTTCGGCGCGCGAGGCGTCCTTGTGCAGGTAACCCCGGGCGCCGGCGGCGACCGCGAGGGCCACGCCGTCCAGGTCCTCGGCGACCGTCAGCATGATGATGCGGGCGCCCGGGTCGGCCGAGAGCAGGCGGCGAACCGTCTCCACACCGCCGAGTCCGGGCATCCGTACATCCATCAGAATCAGGTCGGAGCGGTCGGCACCCCAGCGGCGGAGGACTTCCTCGCCGTTGGCAGCCGTCGTCACACGCTCGACGCCGGGCACGGTGGCAACCGCGCGACGGAGCGCCTCTCGGGCAAGCGGGGAGTCGTCGCAGACGAGGACGGATGTCATGACCGCCCTCCGCAGCTGCTGATGCGCGTCACCTTGAGCCTCCAGGCTGGTACGTATCGTCACCTGTGCGGTCGATGCCCTCGGACAGCTGTCCGAGGGCTTCTTGGTTCAACCGCCTTCGCACTCTCAACGATGGTCACTCGAAAGAGTTACGGGTCGGACGGACACCTTCGGCACTCTACGTGAGGAAGCGGTCACGGGACAGGAGCCACGAGCCTTCCGTCCACCATCTGGAGCTATGCCCTATTTGGCGGCTTTCCTTCCGTTTTGCCCGTGTCTGAGGCTAGATTCCCAGTGAGTCATATTTACATCTACTACGACAGTAGGTGTGGAGACATGAACCGTATCCGCCTCAGTACCGGCACCAAGAGGACTACCCATGGCAGATTTCTCCCGCCTCCCCGGACCCAACGCCGACCTCTGGGACTGGCAGCTGCTGGCAGCCTGCCGCGGGGTCGACAGCTCCCTCTTCTTCCACCCGGAAGGCGAGCGGGGCGCGGCCAGGAGCGCGCGCGAGACCTCGGCTAAAGAGGTCTGCATGCGCTGCCCGGTGCGTTCGGAATGCGCCGCGCACGCCCTCGCCGTCCGTGAGCCCTACGGGGTGTGGGGCGGCCTCACCGAGGACGAGCGCGAGGAGCTGATGGGCCGCGCCAGGCACCGTCTGGTCCCCGCGTCGACCGTGACGACCGCGACCACCGCGGCGACCGGACCGACCCCGCCGCACTGACCCGCCGCACCGGCCGGCCGGACGGACGGGACGCGACGGACGCGACGGACGCGACGGCACGAAGGAACGTTTCCTCGGACGCCCCGCCGGCCCCCGCCAGCCCTGCACCGCACCCACCCGCCCGGCCGTACCGCCGTACGGCCGGTCAGCGGGTGGCGGCCCGTTCCAGTTCGGCCAGGGTCGCGGCCACGGCCGGCACCCGGGCCAGGTCGGGCAGGGTCAGCGCCACGACCTCCCGCTCGACGGCCGGTTCCACGGACAGGGTGGCGACGCCCTTGGCCCGGACGGACTCCACCGCCAGCTCCGGCAGCACCGCGACGCCCAGCCCCGCGCCGACCAGGCCGACCACCGCCGGGTAGTCGTCGGTGGCGAAGTCGATGCGCGGGGTGAAGCCCGCCTCCTCGCACACCTCCACCAGATGGCGGCGGCAGCGCGGACAGCCCGCGATCCAGGGGTCGTCGGCCAGCTCCGCCATGCCCACCCGCCCGGCTCCGGCCAGCCGGTGCCCCTCGGGGACCAGCCCGACGAGCCGGTCGGTCAGCAACGGGCGCACCACGAGCTCCTCCCACTCGGCGGCGGCCCCCGCCGCCCCGCGCTCCCCGCCGTACCGGAAGGCCAGCGCCACGTCGCAGTCGCCCTCGCGCAGCATCTCCACCGAGCGCGGGGGTTCGGCCTCGACCAGGGAGATCCGGGTTCCCGGGTGCGCGGCGCGCATCGCCGCGAGCGCGGTCGGTACCAGGGTGGAACTGCCGCTGGGGAAGGAGACGAGCCGGACCCGGCCCGCGCGCAGCCCGGCGATGGCCGCGACCTCCTCCTCGGCGGCGGTGAGCCCGGCGAGAATCCCGGCGGCGTGGCGGACCAGGGCCGTACCGGCCTGGGTCAGCCGCATCTCGCGGCCGGTACGGATGAGCAGCGGGGTGCCCGCCGACTGCTCCAGCGCCTTCATCTGCTGGGAGACGGCGGGCTGGGTGCAGCCGAGCTCGCGGGCTGCGGCGGAGAAGGAACCGGTCCCGGCGACAGCGCGCAGAACCCGGAGATGACGTGCCTCGATCACCCTTCGAGCATAAGCCCCGCTTTGACCGTGGGGCGAATATCTTCACGCCACTTTGGGTAAGGGGGTGAGCGTGATTCCCCCGGGTCCCCCGCGCCTGCTCTCCGTGAACACCGGCCGCGCGACGGTCGTCGACCACACCGACGCGGAGGGCGGGGTGACCGGCATCGGCAAGCGCCCCGTCCCCGGGCCGGTCCGCGTCTTCGCCCCGGGGCCCAAGGGCACCGGGGGCAGCGGCGTCGAGGGGGACGACGTCTGCGACGGGCGCCACCACGGCGGCGACCACCAGGCGGTCTACGCGTACGCCCGCGAGGACCTGGACCGGTGGGAGCGGGCGCTGGGGCGCGAGCTGCCCGGCGGGATCTTCGGCGAGAACTTCACCACCTCCGGCATCGACCTGAACACCGCGCGGATCGGCGACCGCTGGCGGGTCGGCGCGGAGCTCGTCCTCGAAGTGGCCTCGGCCCGCATCCCCTGCCGGACCTTCCAGGGCGCCCTCGGCGAGCCCGGCTGGGTCGGGCGGTTCACCCGGGAGGCCCGCCCGGGCGCGTACCTGCGGGTGCTCCGGGAGGGCTCGGTCTCCCCCGGGGACACCATCGCGATCGTCCACCGCCCGGACCACGACGTGACGGTCGAGCTCTGGTTCCGCGCCTTCACCACCGACCGCTCGCTGCTCCCGCGCACCCTGGCGGCGGGCGCCGCCCTGGAGCCGGAGGCCCGGGAGAGAGCCCTGCGCCACCTGGAGAAGTACGGGCCTGCCTGAGGGGCGCACGGGCCGGAGCGGGACCGGGGTCGGGCCGCGCGGAGGCGCCGGTTAGGTTGCGCCTATGACGACTGCGTTGATCACGGGAGCCACGGCGGGCATCGGCGCCGCCTTCGCCCGGCGGCTCGCCGCCCAGGGACACCATCTGGTGCTGGTGGCACGGGACACCCGGCGGCTCACGGAACAGGCCACCGAGCTGCACGACCGGCACGGCATCGAGGCCGAGGTGCTGACCGCCGACCTCTCCACCGACGAGGGCATCGCGGCGGTCGAGCGGCGCCTCGGCGACCGTACGCACCCGGTGGACCTGCTGGTCAACAACGCGGGCTTCGGGAACAAGGGCCGCTACCTCGACGTGCCCATGGCCGACGAGCTGGCCATGGTGAAGGTGCACATCGAGGCCGTGCTGCGGCTCACCTCGGCGGCGGCCGAGTCGATGCGCGCCCGGGGCCGGGGCGGTGTGATCAACGTGTCCTCGGTGGCGGCCTTCCTGCCGCGCGGCACGTACGGGGCCAGCAAGGCGTGGGTCGTGCAGTTCACCCAGGGCGCGGCGAAGGACCTGGCCGGGTCGGGGGTGCGGCTGATGGCGCTCTGCCCCGGCTTCGTGCGGACCGAGTTCCACCAGCGGGCCGGCATGGGCACGGGCAACATCCCGCGCTGGCTGTGGCTGGACGCCGACAAGCTGGTGGCGGAGGCCCTGACCGACCTGGCGCGGGGCCGGACGGTCTCGATCCCGGACCCCCGGTACAAGGCACTGATGGGCCTGGTGAAGCTGACCCCGCGCGGGGTCCTGGGCGGGGTGTCCTCCCGTACGGGCCGCAAGTACGGGCCGCAGTGACCCCGGGCCCGGCCCAGGCCTGCCCTGCCCGCCCGGTTTCGCTTTCCCCGTCTACCTGTGGGTAAACCCGTCAATCGGGTGAAATATCCCTAAACTGGATGTGTCCCGTCCATTTGGGAGGCGACACGATGACATTCGTACAGCTCATCGATTACGAGACGAAGCAGTCCGATGAGATGAACTCGCTCATCGACCACTGGGCGGAGCGCAGCAGCGGCAGACGCACGGCCACCCACACCCTGATCGGGCGGGACCGCGACGCCGGGACCCATTACGTGGACCTCGTCGAGTTCCCCTCGTACGAGGAGGCCATGCGCAACTCCCGGCTCCCGGAGACGGAGGCCCTGTTCCAGGAGATGGTGGCGCTCTGCGAGTCCATGCCCACCTTCAGGAACCTCGACGTGATCCGGGACGAGCACCTGGACAAGCTGGTCGTGAACCAGGTCTTCGACGGGCTCGCGGGCAAGGGCGGCGACGACGGCTTCTTCGAGGAGTGCGTCGCGGCGGGCTACACCGAGCACGACATCATGTCCGGCGCCGGCGCCGGCGGGGCCACCGGGCGCGAGGGCCTGCGCGCCACCGCGGCCACCTGGCGGGAGGGCTTCGACTTCTCCTTCGACCGGACGCGCCAGCTCGCCGAGGGCGACACCGTCACCACCCTGTGGAACTGGACCGGGACGCACCGGGGCGAGTTCATGGGCGTCGCTCCGACCGGCAGGGAGGTCACCATGGCGGGCTGCACGACCTTCCGCCTGGAGGACGGGCGGATCGCCGAGGGCTGGTGGTACTACGACGCGCCGGGCCTCATGCGCCAGCTGGCCGCGCGGTAGCCCCGGCCCGGAACGGCACCCGTACAGCCCCGCACACGCGGGAAGGCCCCGGTCACCGCCGCCTGAACGGCGGGGTGGCCGGGGCCTTCCTCGGTGGGGCCGCGATCAGTGGCTGTGGCCGTGACCGTGACCGGCGTCGCCCTCGTCGTCCGCAGGCTTCTCGACGACCAGGGTCTCGGTCGTGAGCAGCAGGGAGGCGATGGAAGCGGCGTTCTCCAGCGCGGAGCGGGTGACCTTGACCGGGTCGATGACACCGGCCTTGACCAGGTCGCCGTACTCGCCGGTGGCCGCGTTGAAGCCCTGGCCCTTGTCGAGCTCGGCGACCTTCGCGGTGATGACGTAACCCTCGAGACCGGCGTTCTCGGCGATCCAGCGCAGCGGCTCGACGGCGGCGCGGCGGACGACCGCGACACCCGTGGCCTCGTCACCGGTCAGGCCGAGGTTGCCCTCAAGGACCTTGACGGCGTGGACGAGCGCGGAGCCACCGCCGGAGACGATGCCCTCCTCGACCGCGGCGCGGGTCGCCGAGATGGCGTCCTCAAGGCGGTGCTTCTTCTCCTTGAGCTCCACCTCGGTGGCGGCGCCGACCTTGATGACGCAGACGCCACCGGCGAGCTTCGCCAGGCGCTCCTGCAGCTTCTCGCGGTCCCAGTCCGAGTCGGTGGACTCGATCTCGGCCTTGATCTGGTTGACGCGGCCGACGACGTCCTCGTGGCTGCCGCCACCGTCGACGATGGTCGTGTCGTCCTTGGAGATCGTGACGCGGCGGGCGGTGCCCAGCACGTCCAGACCGGCCTGGTCGAGCTTGAGGCCGACCTCCTCGGCGATGACGGTGGCACCGGTGAGGGTGGCCATGTCCTGGAGCATCGCCTTGCGACGGTCACCGAAGCCGGGGGCCTTGACGGCGACCGCGTTGAAGGTGCCGCGGATCTTGTTGACGACGAGGGTGGAGAGCGCCTCGCCCTCGACGTCCTCGGCGATGATCAGCAGCGGCTTGGAGGCGCCGGCCTGGATGACCTTCTCCAGCAGCGGCAGGAGGTCCTGGATCGAGGAGATCTTGCCCTGGTTGATCAGGATGTACGGGTCGTCGAGGACGGCTTCCATACGCTCCTGGTCGGAGACCATGTACGGGGAGAGGTAGCCCTTGTCGAAGGCCATGCCCTCGGTGAACTCCAGCTCCAGGCCGAAGGTGTTGGACTCCTCGACGGTGATGACACCGTCCTTGCCGACCTTGTCCATCGCCTCGGCGATGAGCTCGCCGACCTGCTGGTCCTGCGCGGAGAGCGCGGCCACGGCGGCGATGTCGGACTTGTCCTCGATCGGGCGGGCGGTCGCGAGGAGCTCCTCGGACACGGCCTTGACCGCGGCGTCGATGCCCTTCTTCAGGGAGGCCGGGGAGGCGCCGGCGGCGACGTTGCGCAGACCCTCGCGGACCAGCGCCTGGGCCAGCACGGTCGCGGTGGTGGTGCCGTCACCCGCGATGTCGTTGGTCTTGGTCGCCACCTCCTTGACGAGCTGGGCGCCCAGGTTCTCGTACGGGTCGTCCAGCTCGACCTCACGCGCGATGGTGACACCGTCGTTGGTGATGGTCGGAGCGCCGAACTTCTTGTCGATGACGACGTTGCGGCCCTTGGGGCCGATCGTCACCTTGACCGTGTCGGCAAGCTTGTTGACGCCGCGCTCAAGGGCGCGACGGGCGTCCTCGTCGAACTTCAGGATCTTCGCCATGGAAGCGGTTCAGCCCTCTCGGATACTCGGGGTTCAACGAACTACGCCCCTCGCCGCCCGGCAATCAGCGGGGTGACCAGGGGCGCAGCTCAAAGCAAGACTGGTGAAGTGACTACTTCTCGATGATCGCGAGAACGTCGCGAGCCGAGAGGACGAGGTACTCCTCGCCGTTGTACTTCACTTCGGTGCCGCCGTACTTGCTGTACAGCACGACGTCGCCCACGGTGACGTCCAGCGGAAGACGCTGGCCGTCCTCGAAGCGACCCGGGCCCACCGCGAGGACGACGCCCTCCTGGGGCTTCTCCTTCGCGGTGTCCGGGATGACCAGGCCGGAGGCCGTGGTCTGCTCGGCGTCGAGCGGCTGGACCACAATGCGGTCCTCAAGCGGCTTGATGGCAACCTTGGAGCTGGTGGTCGTCACGATCCGACCTCCCCCTTCGGAGATCCGGGGTTAACTGTCTGAGGTGGCGACCAGGTCGATCCGTCGTCGCGGGTGCCGGATCTGCCTGTCGCTGTGTTGGCACTCACCAGGGGTGAGTGCCAGGTGCGACACTATTCCGGCGATTAGCACTCGGTCAAGCGGAGTGCCAATTCCCGACCCCCGGGTGTGATGCGGACGGCCGGAAACCGGCGCTCCGTCCGCCGCCCGGACCGCCTCCGGACCGCCCGCCGAGGCGGCCGTCAGGAACCACGGGGAGGGCGACAACGTCGTAAACGGCATGAAAACAACGCTCCGCACCGCCGAACGGACCGGGCTCCCGAGCCCCGCGAGCCCGGACACACCGGGCGTGGGCGCGGCGGGCGTGGGCGCGGCGGGTGCCGCGGGGGCCGCCGCCGTGCCGGAGCCGAGCGGTGGCGGCGCGCGGTGCGTGGCCTGAGGCCCCTGACGGCGGCGGGCGCCCGCCGCCGTACCGAGGCGCTGCTGCTGGCCCTCGTCGTCCTCATCACCGTCGCCGGCCGTGCCAGTGCCGGTCTGGCCATGAACGACGAGCTGCCGCCCAACCTGGCCGGCTTCACGATCAGCATGACGCTGCTGTCGCTGGTGGGGCACCTGGGCGTGCGCCGGTTCGCGGCCTACGCGGACCCGCTGGTCCTCCCCCTCGCCATGCTGCTGACCGGGCTGGGGCTGGTGCTGCTGCACCGGCTCGACCAGGGGTACATCGAGCGGTACGACGCGGACGCGAACGCCCCCGGACAGCTCCTGTGGACGGTGGTCGGGGTCGCCGCCTGCCTCCTGGTCGTGGCGCTGCTGCGCGACCACCGGCTGCTCCAGCGGTTCATCTACCTCACGATGGCCGTCGCGCTGGTGCTGCTGATCGCGCCGGTGTTCTTCGGCGCGGACACCTACGGCGCGAAGCGGTGGATCGTCCTGTTCGGGCTCTCGCTCCAGCCCGGCGAGTTCGTGAAGATCATGATCGCGGTCTTCTTCGCCGGGTACCTGGTCGTCCACCGGGACTCGCTGGCGCTGACGGGCCGCAGGTTCCTGGGCGTGCGGCTGCCCCCGATGCGCCAGCTCGGCCCGATCGTCACGGTGTGGGTCGTCTCGATGCTGGTCCTGGTCTTCGAACGCGACCTCGGGACCTCGCTGATCTTCTTCGGCGTCTTCGTCGTGATGCTCTACGTGGCCACCGAGCGCACCAGCTGGATCGTGTGCGGGCTGCTGATGGCCTCGGTGGGCGCCTTCGTGGTCGGCTCGACGGAACCGCACGTCAAGGCGCGCGTGGCGGCCTGGCTGGAGCCGCTCGCGGTCTACTCGCCGAGCCCGCCGCCGGGGCTCACCTCGGACCAGTCGGCGCAGGCGCTGTTCAGCTTCGGCACGGGCGGCATCTCCGGCACCGGCCTGGGCATGGGCCACCCCGAGCTGATCAAGTTCGCCGGGCGCAGCGACTTCATCCTGACCACGGTCGGCGAGGAGCTGGGGCTGGCCGGGGTCATGGCGGTCCTGCTCCTGTACGGGCTCCTCGTGCAGCGGGGGCTGCGGATGGCGCTCGCCGCGCGGGACCCGTTCGGCAAGCTCCTGGCGGTGGGTCTCGCCTCGGCGCTGGCCCTCCAGGTCTTCGTGGTCGCGGGCGGCGTCACCGGCCTGATCCCGCTGACGGGCAAGGCCCTGCCCTTCCTGGCCAAGGGCGGCTCGTCCCTCCTGGCCAACTGGATCATGGTCGCCCTGCTCCTGCGCATCAGCGACAGCGCGGAGCGCCAGCGCGAGGCGGACATCCGGGACCCGGCGGAGACGACGCTCACCCCGGTGGCCACCGCGTAGCCCCGGCGGGGGCCGGCGACCGGGCGGGGCCGCGGCTCCCGCCGGAGTCCGCCGGAGTCCGCCGGGTGCCTACAGGTAGTCCTCCAGCCGGGCCACGGCGAAGCCCTTGTCCGTGACGGTCTTCATGACGTGGCGGATCATGTCGGGCATCGATCCCTTCCAGTCCTCCCGGCCCCGGAAGTGCGTGAGGATGATGTCACCGGCGTGCAGGTCGCGATCCCACTCGCGCCAGTCCATCCGGTTGGGGAACGCCTCGGCGTTCCACAGCGGCGCCGCCTTGATCCCGCAGGACTTGGCCGCGCGCAGGGTGTCCTCGTTGTAGTTGCCGTAGGGCGGCCTGAAGAGCGTCGGCCGCTTGCCGAACACCCGCTGGATCGTGTCCTGCTGGCCGCAGATCTCCTCGCGCTGCTGCTCGTAGGAGAGCGCGGGCAGGTAGCGGTGGTTGAGGGTGTGGTTGTTCAGCGTGACCCCCGCCGCCTGCATCTCCTTGAAGTACGGGTAGTTGTCCCGCACGACGTAGTCGCTGAGGAAGGCCGTGTACGGGATGCGCAGCTCCCGCATCATCTTCAGGAACTCGGGGTCCTTCTCCGCGCCGTCGTCGATCGTCAGGAAGACGACCTTGTCCTCGGTCGGGACGGTGGTGAAGACGGGTGGGAGTTCGTCGCCGCCCCACACCTCGAAGCCCTCGCGGGTGGTGATCTCGGGCTTCTCCTTCGGCGCCGCCGGGGCGGCCAGCGGCACCTTGGCCAGGCCCCACTTCTTCGCGGCGACGACGCGGGCCTGCTGGGCCGCCTTCAGCCGCTCCGCCTGGGTGACGGCGGCCCCGGCCGCGCCCGCGGCGCCCGCCTCCTTGCCGGTCTTCGACTTCTCCGGTGCCCCGGAGTCCGCGGAACCGCACGCCGTCCCGAGGGTCGCGACCAGCAGTGCGGCCAGCGCCACCCCGAACCGGCCACGCGGACGCGCCGCGTACCGGTGACCATGTTGCGTCTTATCTTCCTTTTGTCCTACTAGCTGCATAGCTGCGCATCCTGGCATCCGGCGCGCGCCCGCCCCGGGCGACACCGCGAGCCGGGAGCCCACCTTCCTCCGAAAGGCCCACACCCCGGGCGATACCCCGGGCCATACCCCGGCGGCCCGGCGCCCGTGGCCGTCCGCCCGCCCCGGGCCCCGCCCCGGTCCGCCCGGGCCGCCCGTCGCCGACAATGGACCCCGTGACCCCCGAAGCCTTCGCCGCCCTCCTCGCCCCCGAGGGCCGCGCCCTCCTCGACTCGCTCCGCGACCACGACCCGGCCCAGGAACTCGCCCTCGCCACCCGGCTGCGCCGCGAGCACCCGGCCGAGCTGGTCTCCGCCGCGCTCGGGCAGGCCCGGCTGCGGCAGCGGGCGGTGGCGAAGTTCGGGGCCGAGGACGCCTTCCGGATGTACTTCACGCCCGGCGGCGGCGAGATGGCCACCCGCGCCTCCGTGGCCTCGTACCGCGCCCGGCGCCTCGCGGAGCTGGGCGTGCGCAGCCTCGCCGACCTCTGCTGCGGCATCGGCGGGGACGCCCTCGCCCTGGCCCGGCTCGGCATCCGGGTCCTGGCGGTGGACCACGACCCGCTGACCGTCGCCGTCGCCCGCGCCAACGCCGAGGCGCTGGGGCTGACGGAGCTGATCGAGGTCCGGGAGGCGGACGTGACGGAGGTGGACGTCCGCGCGTACGACGCCGTCTTCGTCGACCCGGCCCGCCGCGGCGGCCGGGCGGGGGGCGGGCGGATCTTCGACCCGGAGTCCTACTCGCCGCCGCTGTCCTGGGCGGTCGGGGCCGCCCGCGCGGCCCGGTACGCCGCCGTCAAGATCGCCCCCGGCATCCCGCACGAGGCCGTGCCCGCCGAGGCCGAGGCCGAGTGGATCTCCGACCACGGGGACGTCAAGGAGGCCGTGCTCTGGTTCGGGACCTCCCCCGGGACGGTCCGCGCCACCCTGCTGCCCGGCCCCCGCTCCCTGCACACCACCGACCCGCTCCCCGACCCGCAGGCCGGGCCGGTGGGCCGCTACCTCTACGAGCCGGACGGGGCCGTCATCCGCGCCCATCTCGTCGCCGAGGTGGCCCGGGAGCTGGACGGCAGGCTGATCGACCCGACCATCGCCTACATCACCGCCGACGAGCTGCGCGCGACGCCGTACGCGACCGCGTACGAGATCACCGATGTGCTGCCCTTCGGCCTGAAGAAGCTGAAGGCGCTGCTGCGGGAGCGCGGGGTCGGCATCCTGACCGTGAAGAAGCGGGGCTCCGCGATCGAGCCCGAGGAGCTGCGCCGGAAGGTCAAGCCGCAGGGGCCGAACTCCGCGACCGTCTTCCTGACCCGGGTGGCGGGGGCTCCGTCGATGCTGATCGGGTCCCCGGCCAGGCCCCCTGCCCCGGTTCCCGCCCCGGCTCCGGGGGCGGCGGGGCGGCGGTAGTCCCGCCGGGGCCCGGGAAGGCCCGTACGGCCCAGCGGTAGTGCGCCGCCGCCTTGGCGACGCCCAGCAGCGCGGTGACCCAGAGGATCATGCCGAGCCCGACGTGGTAGGCGACCTCGGCGTACGTGTCCTCGCCCGGCCGGGCCGAGGCCGTGGCCCCGAGGACCACCCACAGCGCCAGCGCGCCCAGCCCGAGCGAGGCCAGCAGCCAGGTCAGGCTCCGGCCGGGGGCGCGGACCCGGGCGTCCACGGCCGGGTCGCGGCCCGCCCTCGCCCACGCGTCGAGCAGCAGGCGCGCCCGCCGGTCGTGCCGGGCGCCCGAGACGAGCCAGAACCCGGCCGGGACCAGGACGCCCACCCCGAGCGCGGCGAAGAGCACGCCCAGGGCGTGCCCGGACAGGCCGCCGTCGCCGAAGGCCGTCACCGCCGTGCCGAGGAAGGACCAGCCGAGGACGAAGACCGCCGAGACGGCCCAGAGCAGCAGCAGCCGCCCCGGGCCCAGAGCGCTGCGGCCCAGTTCCCGCAGGACCCGCGCGCGGTCGGCCCGTACGACGGCCTCGTCCTGCCAGGCGCGCGGATGCGCGGGGGGCGGCGGAGGCGGCAGCTCGCGACAAGGCATGCTCATGACGATAGCGCCACCGCGTGCAGCGGCGCTGGAGTCCGGCCGGGTGGAGCCCGGCCGGGCCGGGCAGGCTCCGTACGGGCCCCCGAAGCCCCGGACGGCGGCCCCGGGCGCCCCTGCCGGATCAGCCCCCGCCGGATCAGCCCCCGCCGGTCTCCACGGATTCGAACCGCCAGCGGTGGACCGCGCGCACGACCAGGTCGGCGGCGGGTTCGGGGAGTTCGGGCAGGTCCGCCGTGACGCCCCCGGCCGTCTCCCACCAGGTGATGACCAGCACCCGGTCCTGTGGGGCCCGGAGCACCTCGCGGCGCGCCGGTTCCCGGGCCAGGACCTGCGCGCGGGCCCACTCCAGCAGCTCGCCGCCCCGGCCGGCGGCGGCCCGGGCCTCCCACATCAGCGCGACGGTGGTCATGAGTACAGGTTGTCCTTGCTCAGCTCGTGCAGGTGGTCATGACTGTGGCCGTGGTCATGACTGTGGCCGTGGTCATGACCGTGGCCGTGGTCATGACCGTGGCCGTCGTGCCCGTGGTCGTGCGGGTGCGTGCCCGGGACGTGCGGCTCGGTCACCGGCAGCGAGGAGTCCGCCGACAGGTCCCAGTCCGAGGCCGGCCGGTTCCGCTTGACCATCTCCGCGCCCAGCGCCGCCACCATCGCGCCGTTGTCCGTGCACAGCTTCGGCCGGGGCACCCGCAGCACGATCCCCGCGTCGTCGCACCGCTCCTTCGCCAGCGACCGCAGCCGGGAGTTGGCCGCCACACCGCCGCCGATCATCAGGTGGTCGACGCCCTCGTCCTTGCACGCGCGGATCGCCTTGCGCGTCAGCACGTCCACCACGGCCTCCTGGAAGGACGCCGCCACATCGCGCACCGGCACCTCCTCGCCCGCGTTCCGCTTCGCCTCGATCCAGCGGGCGACGGCCGTCTTGAGCCCGGAGAAGGAGAAGTCGTACGCCGCGTCGCGCGGCCCCGTCAGCCCGCGCGGGAAGTTGATGGCCTTCGGGTCGCCCTCGCGCGCCAGCCGGTCGATGACCGGGCCGCCGGGGAAACCCAGCTGGAGCACGCGGGCGATCTTGTCGAACGCCTCGCCCGCCGCGTCGTCGATGGTCGCGCCCAGCGGCCGTACGTCGCTGGTGATGTCCGGTGCCAGGAGCAGCGAGGAGTGGCCGCCCGAGACGAGCAGGGCCATCGTCGGCTCCGGCAGCGGCCCGTGCTCCAGCTGGTCCACGCAGATGTGCGAGGCCAGGTGGTTGACCCCGTAGAGCGGCTTGCCGAGCGCGTACGCGTACGCCTTGGCCGCCGAGACGCCCACCAGCAGGGCCCCCGCCAGGCCGGGTCCGGCGGTCACGGCGATGCCGTCGAGGTCGCGGGCGCTGACCCCGGCCTCCTTCAGGGCGCGTTCGATGGTCGGGACCATCGCCTCCAGGTGCGCCCGCGAGGCCACCTCGGGCACGACGCCGCCGAAGCGCGCGTGCTCGTCCACGCTCGACGCGATCGCGTCCGCGAGCAGGGTGGTGCCGCGGACGACGCCGACGCCGGTCTCGTCGCAGGAGGTCTCGATACCGAGGACGAGCGGTTCGTCAGCCATGGGTCTCACCTTGTACGGGTCCGTGCACGGGTACGGAGCGTGCGGTCGCGGGGTCGGTCGTGGAATCGGTCGCGGGGTCGGAGCGGCGCATCACGAGCGCGTCGACGTTGCCGGGCTGGTAGTAGCCGCGCCGGAAACCGACGGGCTCGAAGCCGAAGCGCTCGTAGAGCCGCTGGGCCCGGGTGTTGTCGACCCGGACCTCCAGCAGCACCTCGGCACACTCGAACGCGGTGGCGGCGCGCAGCAGGTCGGTCAGGAGCCGGGCGCCGAGCCCGGTCCCCCAGGTGTCGGGCGCGACGGCGATGGTCTGGACGTCGGCCAGGTCACCGGCGGCGGCCAGCCCGGCGTAGCCGACGAGACGGCGGCCGGAGCCACTGCCGCTGCCGGTGACGTCGCCGATACCGTCGTCTTCGCCTTCACCTTCGCCTTCGACGGCCGGGGTGGCGGTCTCGGCGACGACGTAGCGCCGGGTGGCGTGCGGGCCGCGGGAGCGGGCCAGCTCGGACCAGAACATCCCGGCGGACCAGGCGTCGTCGGGGAACAGCTCGTGCTCCAGTTCCAGCACGGGCTCGATGTCCCACCAGCGCATCTCGCGCAGTGCGACGGCGCCGCCGCGCGGCGGCGCCGGTGCGGGGCCGTGGTCGGGCGGCGGGCCGGCGGTCACTGCGGGGTGACCACCTTGTAGTTCTTGGGCACCTGCGCGTCGGGCCGGCGCAGGTAGAGCGGGGTCGGCGGGAGGAACTCCGCCCCGGCCGCCAGTCGCCGGGCGGCCAGGGCCGCGAGGGCGGCGGCCGACTGGTGCTCGGGCTCGCGCGCGTCCGGGAACACCTCGGGGTAGAGCCGCGCGCCCTGGCCCACCGCGGGCACTCCGGCGACCCGCTCGGCGATGTCGGCGGGGCGGTCCACGGCGGGCTCGCCGACCCGCGTGTACGGGTCCTCGTACCGCGCCCAGTAGACCTCCTTGCGCCGCGCGTCGGTGGCGACGGTGAAGGGGCCCTCGATCCCGGCGGCCCCGGCGGCGTACGCGAGGCCGTCCAGCGTGCACAGGCCGTGGACGGGCACGCCCAGCACGGAGGCGAAGGTGGCGGCGGTGACGAGGCCGACGCGCAGCCCGGTGTAGGGGCCGGGGCCGACGCCGACGACGATGCCGGTGACGGCGTCGAGCGTGAGCCCGGCTCCGGCGAGGACCTTGTCGACGGAGGGCAGCAGCAGCTCCCCGTGGCGGCGGGCGTCGACCTGGTTCGACTCGGCGAGGACGGACTCGCCGTCGTGCAGGGCGACGGTGACGGCGGGCGTGGCGGTATCTACAGCGAGCAAGAGCACGCGAACAGCCTACGACTCCGGGGCCCCGGGCCCTTCCGGCCGGTCGCGGGGCGGCCCGGCTGCTACCGTCGACCCGGGTATTCGCCCAGGCATTCCAGGGGTAGCGCGGAGAGGTGGAGCAAGGTGGCACGCAGCAGCTCGGGAATCGTGGCCGGGCTCACCGTGGCGGCGCTCGCCGTCATCGGCTTCCTCGGCTACCAGGCGTCCGCGAGCGCGCCCGCGCCCGTCGCCAAGGCCGCCCCGCCGGTACCGGCGGCGGTCCCCGTGCCGAGCCGGTCCGCCGCCAAGCAGGACCCGGCCAAGCAGGCCCCGGCCCCGGTCCCGGCCGACTCCGGGACGGGCATGCGCGTCGTGTACTCGCCGTCCCAGAAGCGGGTGTGGCTGGTCGCGGAGAACGGGCAGGCGCAGAAGTCGTTCACGGTGATGCCGAGCACGGTCCACCCGAAGCCGGGCAGCCATGTGGTCGTCTCGCGTTCGGGCGCGGTCACCGGCTCGGACGGGGTACCGATCGAGCACGTCGTCCGCTTCGCCACCACCGAGGGCGTCTCGGTCGGTTTCAGCGCCCGCGTGGACGGCGCCACCCCGGCGCCCGACGCGGGCAAGAAGACCGGCGGCATCCGCATGTCCCGCGCGGACGGCGACGCGATGTGGGCCTTCGCCCTGCGGGACGTGAAGGTCGTCGTCGTCCCCTGACGGCTCCCCGCACTCCTGGGCCCGCACTCTTGAGCCCGGACCCCTGGGGACCGGACCCCTGAGCGAGGGCTCCCGGCCCCGCCCCGGTTCCCCTGACGGCTCCTGCTCCGTCTTCACCCGTACGGACGACAGGGCGATCCGCCGACGGACCCCACCGGGCGCCCGCCCGGGCTCCGCCGGACCGGCTCAGGCCGCCTCGGACTCCGGGAGGTCCCGCTCCGCGCGGGCCACGGGCGTGACGGCGGGCGCCGCGGGTTCCCGCGCGGGCGGCGTCGAGACGGCCGCGGCGGCCCTGCCCGCGGCGAGCAGCGTCCGCATGGACACGACGGACGGGCGGGGGTCGCGCTCTGCTCCTGCTGGTGCCGGCATGACTGCCTCCTGGGCCCCGGTGCGGCGAACTTAGGCATACCTAAGCAACTCTCGCTACCATGTGACCACGCCCGCCGCCACCAGCGCAATATCTTGCCGACGAGTTGTCGGCACGTTTCCCCCGAAGGGCCCGCCCGGCCACAAGGTCCGTCCGGAGCCCGCCCCGGGCCGCAGGAGGGCGGCTGCCCCGGGAGGGCGGTTACCCCGAGAGCGCGACGGCCAGGGCGTCCAGCGCCGCCCCGTCGGCCCAGCGCGTGCCGACCCCGCGCACCGAGACCTCCCGTACGTCGTCCAGCACCTCCTCGTGGCCGACCGCCCGGGCGATCACCACGTGCAGCCGGTCGTCGGAGAGCTCCTCCACCTTGCCGTCGCCCCACTCCACGACGACCACGGACTCGGGCAGCGAGACGTCGAGGTCCAGGTCCTCCATCTCGTCCAGCCCGCCGCCCAGGCGGTACGCGTCCACGTGCACCAGCGCCGGACCGCCGACCAGTGACGGGTGGACCCGGGCGATCACGAAGGTCGGCGAGGTCACGGCCCCGCGCACGCCCAGGCCCTCGCCGAGGCCTCGGGTCAGGGTGGTCTTGCCCGCGCCCAGCTCGCCGGTGAGCAGCACGAGATCGCCGGGGCGCAGCAGGCCGGCGATCCTGCGGCCCAGTTCCCGCATGGCGTCCGGCGAATCGACGGTGATCAGGGTCTCGGCGGCCACGGGCTCCACGGCGGCGGCCTCAGCCGCCGGTGCCGGGTCCCGCCGCGCTTCCCTCGGTACTTCTTCCATGCGCGCCAACGTTAGCCGGTACCCGGACCTCCCCGGTCCGCGTCAGCAGCCCGGCCAGCAGTGCCGTCACGGCCTGCGGGTGCTCCAGCATCATCAGGTGCCCGGCGGACTCCAGGACCACCAGCTCGGCGCCGGGCAGCGCGTCCTTGATCGCCTCGCTGTGGCCGGGCGGGGTGATCATGTCCCGGTCCCCGGCGACGACGGTGACCGGGATGTCCGCGAACAACCGGAGCGCGGCGGTCTTGTCGTGGGTCTGGAAGGCCGGGTAGAACTCGGCGACCACGTCGATCGGGGTGGCCTCGATGAGCCGCTCCGCGAAGCGCGCGACGCCCGGGTCCACCTCCCGGGAGCCGAACGAGTACAGCTTGATCATGCCCGCGAGCAGGTCGGCGGTGGCCCGCCGCCCCCGCTCCACCAGCTCCGCCTGCGAACCGAGCAGCTTGAGCACGCCCGGCAGGAGCCCCCGCACGACGGCCGTGCCGAGGGAGGGGAGCCCGTACGTCACCTCGCCGAGGCCGCCGCTGGAGGTACCGATCAGGGCCACGCCGACGACGCGCTCCCGCACCAGCGCGGGGAACTGCTCGGCCATCGCCATGACGGTCATGCCGCCCATCGAGTGACCCACGAGGACCAGCGGGCCCTCGGGGGCGGCGGCGTCGAGGACGGCCTTCAGGTCGCGGCCGAGCTGCTCGATGGTCACCGGCTCGCCGTCCGCCTGGGCGAGGCCGCGCGCGCTGCGGCCGTGGCTGCGCTGGTCCCAGTAGACGGACCGGACCACCCCGCGCAGGGCCGCGCGCTGGAAGTGCCAGGAGTCCTGGCCGAGGCAGTAGCCGTGGCAGAAGACGACGGTGACCGGGGCCGGGCGGCCCGCAGCGGGGTCGGCGCCCTCGGCGGACCGACCGGACTCACCGGACTCACCGGTCCCAGCGGTCTCGCCGCTCCCAGCAGGCTCGCCGACCCCACCTACCCCACCGACCTCGTCGGTCTCGTAGTACAGCTCGGTGGCGTCCTCGGCCCGGCAGGTTCCGCCGGTCCCGCGCAGGGACCCGTAGTCCCCGGTGGCGTCGAGCGCGAGCCGCGCCTCGCGGCGCATCCCGCGCCCCACCGTGATCCGTTCGACCGCGACCCCGGCCGCCGCGCCCGCCGCGAGCACGCCGATGGCGGCGCCCGCCCATCCGGCCTTGCGCCAGTTCTCGCTCACGCCGACCTCACTCAGCACTCAGCACACCCGGCACACCCGGCGCACCCGGCCGCACGCACGTCAGCCGTTGCGGTACACCCTGGGCACGCGCCCCCCGATACGGGTGACGATCTCATACGCGATCGTGTCGGCCGCCTCGGCCCAGTCCTCGGCGGTGGGCTCGCCGCGCGCGGCGTCCCCGAAGAGCACGACCGTCGCGCCCTCGTGGGCGAGGTCCCCGGGGCCCAGGTCGACCACGAACTGGTCCATGGCCACCCGCCCGGCGACCCGCCGGATCTTCCCGCCGACGAGAACGGGGCCGCGCCCCGAGGCATGGCGCGGGATGCCGTCCGCGTAGCCGACCGGGATCAGCCCCAGCCGGGTCTCGGCCCCGGTGGTGTAGTGGTGCCCGTAGCTCACCCCGTGCCCGGCGGGCACGGTCTTGACCAGCGCGAGGGACGCCTTCAGCGTCATCGCGGGCCGCAGCCCCAGCTCGGCCGAGGTGCCCAGCTCGGGGGCGGGCGAGATCCCGTAGAGGGCGATCCCGGTGCGGACCAGGTCGAAGTGGCTCTCGGGGAGGGTCAGGGTCGCGGGCGAGTTGGCGAGGTGACGGACCTCGGGGTCCACGCCCTCCTTCTCGGCGTGGGCGAGCAGGTCGCGGAAGGCCGCGAGCTGGAGCGCGACGGAGGGGTGGCCGGGCTCGTCGGCGCAGGCGAAGTGCGACCAGACGCCGGTGACCCGGACGGTGCCCTCGGCCTGCGCGGCGACGGCCGCGCCGACGAGCTCCGCCCAGTCGGCGGGCTGGCAGCCGTTGCGGCCGAGTCCGGTGTCCGCCTTGAGGTGGACCCGCGCGGTGCGCCCGGCCGCGCGGGCGGCCTCCCGCACCTCGTCCAGGGCCCACATCCCGCTGACGGAGACGTCGATGTCCGCCTCGATCGCCTCCCGCCAGGGCCCGCCGGGCGTCCACAGCCAGCACAGCAGCCGCCCGCCGACCCCGGCGGCGCGCAGCGCGAGCGCCTCCCCGGGCGTGGCCGTGCCCAGCCAGGTCGCACCGGCCTGCTGGGCGGCGGTCGCGCACTCCACGGCGCCGTGGCCGTAGGCGTTCGACTTCACGACGGCCATCAACTCGGCCCGCGGGGCCCGCTCGCGCAGGGTGCGTACGTTCCCCCGTACGGCGTCAAGGTCGATCTCGGCGTACGCGCGCGTCGGTGTCTCGTTCATCCCCCCCAGTCTCTCAGAACCCCCACCCACCCCCACATACACGGCCCCGCATTCCCAACCCCGCCGCTCCCCAAAGCCACAGCCCCGCATCCTCAGCCTCACCGCTCCCCCAAGGCCACAGGCCCGCATCCTCAGCCCCGCCGCTCCCCAAGGCCACGGCCCCGCATCCTCAGCCCCGCCGGCGATTGAGGCGCGGGGCACGGGGCGGAGCCCCGGATCGGTGACCCGCCACCCCGTCGCCGCCCACCTCTTCAAGGCCACAGGCCCGCATTCTCAGCCCCGCCGGCGATTGAGGCGCGGGGTACGGGGCGGAGCCCCGGATCGGTGACCCGCCACCCCGTCGGGCCGTCACCCCGTCGTCCCCGGGGACGGGTCCGGGGAGCGGACGTCCCGCCAGGCCCCCGGCAGGGCTTCCGCGACCTGCTGCGCCAGCACCGGCGCCCCGGACGCCGCCCGCCGCGCGGCCAGCCCGTGCAGGTACGCGGCCACCGCCCCCGCGTCCGCCCCGGACAACCCGCCCGCCAGCAGGGCCCCGGCCAGCCCGGCCAGCACGTCGCCGCTGCCCGCCGTCGCCAGCCACGCGGTCCCCGTCGGGTTCACCCGCACCGGCCCCCCGGCCCCGGCGACCAGCGTGGTGGACCCCTTCAGCAGCACGGTCGCCCCGTACCGCTCCGCCAGCGCCCGCACCGCCGCCAGCCGCCCCGCCTCCACCGACTCCCGCGCCACGCCCAGCAGCGCCGCCGCCTCCCCCGCGTGCGGGGTCAGCAGGGTCGGGGCCGCGCGCGCCCGCAGAACCCCGGGGTCCAGCCCGCGCAGCCCGTCCGCGTCGACCAGGACCGGCACGTCCTGCGCCAGCAGCTCCGCGACCTCACCGGCCCGCCCCTCCCCCAGCCCCGGCCCGGCCACCCACGCCTGGACCCGCCCCGGCCCGATCAGCGTCTCCGGGTACCGCGCGAGCACGGCCCGGTCCGCCGGTCCCACGTACCGCACCGCGCCCGCGCCGCCCCGCAGCGCGCCCGCCACGGCCAGCACCGCGGCGCCCGGGTACTGCCGGGACCCGGCGAGGACCCCGACCACCCCGCGCCGGTACTTGTCGCTCGTCGCCGTCGGCACCGGCAGCAGCGCCGCCACGTCGGCGTGTTGCAGGGCCTGTGCGCCGGGCCCGGGGAGCACCGCGCCCAGCCCGAGGTCCACCAGCGCCACCGCGCCCGCCCGCGAGGCCCCCGGGTCGATCAGCAGCCCCGGCTTGTACGCGCCGAAGGCGACCGTGACGTCCGCCCGCACCGCCGCGCCCGCCACCTCCCCGGTGTCCGCGTCGACCCCGCTCGGCAGGTCCGCGGCGACCACGAGGGCCCCGTCCGGGATCTGTTCCACCAGCGCCGCCGCGGCCGGCCGCAGCCCGCCCCGCCCGCCGATCCCGACGAGCCCGTCCACCACCAGGTCGACCCGGCGCGGCACGGCCTCGGCCACGCGCCCCCCGGCTCCCCGCAGCGCGGCCAGCCCCCCGGGGTGCACCCGCCCGGGGTCCATCGGTACCGCCGTGACCCCGGCGCCGCGCCGGGCGAGCCGGGCCCCGGCGTACAGGGCGTCGCCGCCGTTGTCCCCGGGCCCGACCAGCAGCACGACCCGCGACCCGTACACCCGTCCGGTGCGCCGGGCCAGCAGCTCCGCGCACACGGCGGCCAGCCCGGCCGCCGCCCGCCGCATCAGGGCGCCCTCGGGCAGCCGGTCCATCAGCAGCCGCTCGGCGGCCCGTACGGTCTCCACGCTGTAAGCAGTACGCATGGGGCCAGCCTGCCCCCGGCGGCCCGCACCCGGCGACCCCTGCCCCTCGGCTACCCCTCGGCGATCACCACGGCCGACGCCACCCCCGCGTCATGGCTCAGCGAGAGGTGCCAGGAGCGCACTCCCAGCGCCACCGCCCGCGCCTCGACCGTCCCGGACACCCGCAGCCGCGGCTGCCCGGTGGTCTCGACGTACACCTCCGCGTCGGTCCAGAGCATCCCGCCGGGCGCGCCGAGCGCCTTGGCGAGCGCCTCCTTGGCGGCGAACCGGGCGGCGAGCGAGGCGATCCCGCGCCGCTCCCCGCTCGGCAGCGTCAGCTCCGCCTCGACGAACAGCCGCTTCGCCATGCCGGGCGTCCGGTCCAGCGCCGCGGCGAACCGTTCGATCTCGGCCACGTCGATCCCCACACCGATAATCACCACACCAGCCCAACCGGTGCACTCGCACCACGCACCACTACTCCACGGTCACCGACTTGGCGAGGTTACGCGGCTGGTCCACCTCGTTGCCCCGCGCCGTCGCCAGCTCGCAGGCGAACACCTGCAACGGCACCGTCGCCACCAGCGGCTGGAGCAGCGTGGGCGTCGCCGGAATCCGGATCAGGTGGTCGGCGTACGGCACGACCGCCTCGTCGCCCTCCTCCGCGATCACGATGGTCCGCGCCCCGCGCGCCCGGATCTCCTGGATGTTCGACACGATCTTGTCGTGCAGCACCGACCGCCCGCGCGGCGAGGGGACGACCACCACCACCGGCATGTCCGGTTCGATCAGCGCGATCGGCCCGTGCTTGAGCTCGCCCGCCGCGAAGCCCTCGGCGTGCATGTACGCCAGCTCCTTGAGCTTGAGCGCACCCTCCAGCGCCACCGGGTAGCCGACGTGGCGCCCCAGGAACAGCACGGTGTCCTTCCCGGCCAGCGACCGCGCGAGTTCCCGTACCGGCTCCATCGTCTCCAGGACGGTGTCCACGGCGGCGGCGATGTCGGACAGCTCGCGGATCACCAGCTCGACCTCGTCGCCCCACTTGGTGCCCCGCACCTGCCCGAGGTAGAGCGCGACCAGGTAGCAGGCCACCAGCTGCGTCAGGAACGCCTTGGTCGAGGCGACGGCCACCTCCGGACCGGCGTGCGTGTACAGCACGGCGTCCGACTCGCGCGGGATCGTCGACCCGTTGGTGTTGCAGACGGCCAGCACCCTGGCGCCCTGCTCGCGCGCGTGCCGCAGCGCCATCAGGGTGTCCATGGTCTCGCCGGACTGCGAGATCGCGATCACCAGCGTCCGCTGGTCCAGGATCGGGTCGCGGTAGCGGAACTCGCTGGCCAGCTCCGTCTCGCACGGGATGCGGGTCCAGTGCTCGATGGCCAGCTTCGCGATCATGGCCGCGTGGTACGCCGTCCCGCACGCCACGATCACCACCTTGTCGACCTCCCGGAGCACCGGGGCCGGGATGCGCACCTCGTCCAGGGTCAGTGAGCCGTTGGCGTCGATCCGGCCCAGGAGGGTGTCGGCGACGGCCTTCGGCTGCTCGGCGATCTCCTTGAGCATGAAGTAGTCGTACCCCCCCTTCTCGGCCGCCGAGGCGTCCCAGTCCACGCGGTACGCCCGTACCTGCGCGGGCGCGCCGTCGAAACCGGTCACCGTGACCCTGTCGCGGCGGAGTTCGACGACCTGGTCCTGTCCCAGCTCGATCGCGGACCGGGTGTGCGCGATGAAGGCGGCCACGTCCGAGGCGAGGAAGTTCTCGCCCTCCCCGACGCCCACCACCAGCGGCGAGTTCCGGCGCGCGCCGACCACCACGTCCGGCTCGTCGGCGTGCACCGCGACCAGCGTGAACGCCCCCTCCAGGCAGCGGCACACCTGCCGCATGGCCTCCGCGAGGTCCCCGGTGGCCGCGAAGCGCTCCGCCAGCAGGTGGGAGACGACCTCGGTGTCCGTCTCGGACTCCAGCCGGTGTCCGCGCCCGGCCAGGTCGGCGCGGAGCCCGGCGAAGTTCTCGATGATGCCGTTGTGGACGACGGCCACCCGGCCGGAGTTGTCGAGGTGCGGGTGGGCGTTGGTGTCGGTGGGCCCGCCGTGGGTCGCCCACCGGGTGTGCCCGAGCCCCGTGGAACCGGCCGGCAGCGGGTGCCCGACCAGCTCCTTCTCCAGATTGACCAGCTTCCCGGCCTTCTTCGCGCAGGCGAGGCCCCCGTCGAAGAGGACGGCGACCCCGGCCGAGTCGTAGCCGCGGTACTCCAGCCGTTTGAGTCCGGCGACGACCACGTCGAGCGCCGACTGCGCTCCCACATAACCCACAATTCCGCACATACGCCGCAGCGTACGACGGGCCCGGCCCTCTTCCCGGGACCCGAGCCGACGAAAAACCCGCCCCGGCGAAACGCGCCGGGGCGGGGTTGACGACTCTTCGAACGGCCGGACGAACGACCGCGCGGGCCGCCGGGGGCCGCGCGGGGTGGGATCAGCCGAGCTTCTTGACCTGCGCCTCGATGACGGCCTTCGGCTGCTTGGCGGTGCCGCCCAGGCTGTGGGCGGAGAAGATCGCGAGGGTGTTGCCCTTACGCACGAACGCGAGCTCCATGTTCATCGGAGCGCCTTCCACGTCGGCCGTCAGGGTGTAGGAGAGCGCCTCGTCACCCGCGGTGACAGCGGCACCCGGGCCCACCTTGGTGATCTTGAGGGAGGCGTCCGCCTGACCGGCCGTACCGGCCGTGTAACCCCCGGCGCAGGCCGCGCCCGCCGTCTTGTAGGTGGCGAACGCCTCCTGGGCGCCCTTGCCCTCGTACGAGGCGAGGGTGACGAAGTCGACCTGGGAGCCGCGCAGGGCCTCCATCATGGCCTTCGCCTTCTCGTCCTCGCTGGCGCCCGCAGCGGCGTCCTTGCCCCTGGTGGCTTTGGTGAGGGCCTTGACCCGGGCGGCGCCGACCGTGGTACCGGCCGGGGCCAAGGACTGCGCCTTCACCAGCGACAGGCACTCGGGCTTGTCACTGGTCGACTCCGCGAGATCGGCCGGGGTGGGCTGCTTGACCTCGTGGTCCGGAAGGTCGGCCTGGGTCAGGATCAGGGCGCCCAGCTCGGCATCCGTCTTCCCCTTGACGACCGGAGCGGCCGGGGACGGGGCGGTGGACGCGCCGGCCGCGGGCTTGGCGTCGGCCTTGGTCTCGGCCTTCTCGGAGCCGCAGGCGGTGGCCAGCAGGGTCAGCGACACCGCGGAAGCGGTCAGGACGGTACGACGGACAAGAGCGGTACGCACGATGGATTTCCCCCACACGAACGACAGAAAGGAGCACGAAGAGCGGCGGCGGCAGCCGGGAGGGCGCGAGCGGCACCCGGACACGGCAAGGCACGCGTCAGCACTACGGCAGAAGGCAATCTACTGGTAAAACGATCAGTCGGCCGGGGTTTTCCCCCATCCCCGGCCGATCATGACCACCACGAGACCCTCACGCGTCCCACCCCCACGTGACCGACCCCACCACCCACATCCGGCCCGTACCCCCGACAATGGCGGTGTGATCACCTCGCCGCCACGGAGCACGCCGGACAGCGCGACGGAGCGCACCGACCGGCCGGAGCGCCCCGATCGCCCCCACCGCCGGGGCCCCGACGCCTCGCCGTACGTGGACCTCACCCGCGCCGAGTGGAGCGCCCTGCGCGAGCGGACCCCGCTCCCCCTCACCGCCGACGAGGTCGAGCGGCTGCGCGGCCTCGGCGACGTCATCGACCTCGACGAGGTCCGTGACGTGTACCTGCCGCTCTCGCGGCTGCTCAACCTCTACGTCGGCGCCACCAGCAACCTCCGCGGCACCCTCAACACCTTCCTCGGCGACGCGGGCAACGGCCACGGCGCCCAGCAGGGCACCCCCTTCGTCATAGGGGTCGCCGGTTCCGTCGCCGTCGGCAAGTCCACCGTGGCCCGGCTGCTCCAGGCGCTGCTCGCCCGCTGGCCCGAGCACCCGCGCGTGGAACTGGTGACCACGGACGGCTTCCTCTACCCGATGCGGGAGCTCCAGCGGCGCGGCCTCACCTCCCGCAAGGGCTTCCCCGAGTCCTACGACCGCCGCGCGCTCACCCGCTTCGTCGCCGACATCAAGGCCGGCAAGGACGAGGTCACGGCCCCGGTCTACTCGCACCTGATCTACGACATCGTCCCGGGCGAGCGGCTCGTCGTCCGCCGCCCGGACATCCTCATCGTCGAGGGCCTCAACGTCCTGCAACCCGCCCTGCCCGGCACGGACGGCCGCACCCGCGTCGCCCTCGCCGACTACTTCGACTTCAGCGTGTACGTGGACGCGCGCCCCGAGGACATCGAGCGCTGGTACCTCAACCGGTTCCGGAAGCTGCGCGAGACCGCGTTCCAGAACCCCTTCTCCTACTTCCGCAAGTACACCCAGGTCTCGGAGGAGGAGGCGCTGGAGTACGCGCAGACGATGTGGCGGACGATCAACAAGCCCAATCTGCTGGAGAACGTGGCGCCCACCCGCGGCCGGGCCACCCTCGTCGTCCGCAAGGGCCCCGACCACAAGGTCCAGAAGCTCAGCCTGCGCAAACTCTGACCCCTGTTGACTGGTGCCGCGGGGGGGGGGGGGGGGGGGCGCCCGGGGGGGGGGGGGGCCCGCCCCCGCGCGGGGGCGGGGGGGTGGTG
>NZ_JBITDK010000028.1:0-86347 GCF_044454165.1 Streptomyces sp. NPDC051567
CGCGCGCCGCCCCCCCCGGGCGCCGCCCCCCCCCCCCCCCCCCCCCCCCCCCCCCCCCCCCGCGCGGGGGGGGGGGGGGGCCGGGCGGGGGGGGCGCCCCCCCCCCCCCCACGCCCAGGTCCGCTACAGCGCCCCGCCCTTGATCCCCGCGACCAGCCCGCCGAACGCCGCGTACGAAACCAACAGCGCAGGCCCAGTCGGCTCCTTACTGTCCCGCACCGCGACGACCCGCGCCCCGGCATCGACGATCCCGCACTCGACACACTGCGCGCCGGTGTCACTTCGCGACGACTTCCACCAGGACACAGGGAGGGTGGAGGCGTCGTCAATGTGCTTCATAGGGCGTTCCTTATCTCGTTGATCATTTTCGCCGACTTCTGGACCGAGGTGGCGGCGGAGGTGAGCCGCTGCGCGGCGTCCCGGTACGTCACGACCTGCTCGTTCCCCTCGATGTACAGGGCGGCCGTCAGCGACTCCGTGTGCACGACATCGAGGTCCGCGTGGTCGTCGAAGCCCAGGATGGAGAAGCTGCCAAGCTGTCCGACGTGGGGAGGAGTGTCGGAGGGCAGCACCTGGATGTTGACGTTCGGACGCTTACCCAGCGCCAGCAACCGGCCGAGCTGCTCGTGCATGATGTTCGGGTCCTCGGTCCGGGTCCGCAGTGCGGCTTCGGCGATGACGGCCCAAAGTGCCAGCGGCTCCTCACGGGTGAGGATCGCCTGTCGGGCAAGGCGGACTTCGACGAGGGCATCGACCTTGGCCTCCACTGCCTCGGACATGGCGGTCGCCCTGATGATCTCCCGCGCGTACTCCGCCGTGTGGAGCAGGCCGGGAATCGCACCAACCTGCCAGGTGGTGATGGAGGTTGCTTCCGCTTCGAGTGAGATCAGATCCTCGTAAACCGGGGTCAGCACCCCTCGGTACGAGTGCCACCAGCCGCGTTGCCCGCCCTCCTTGGTCAGGGTCAGGAGCGCCGTGCGCAGTTCGTCGTCCACGTCCCTGCCGAGCGCGGCGTACAGATCGAGCAGTTCCGCGATGTCTTGTGGCTTGGCAGCGACCTTCGCGGTCTCCAGGCGGGACAGCTTGTGCGTGCCGAACTTCCCGCCGGACTTGTCGGCGACCTCGTCGAGGGTGAGTGACCCGCGCAGGTCGCGAAGCTTCCCGCCGAGCCTGCGTCGGCGCACCGTAGGAGCGCTCACCGGTTCCCCTCCCTGATCCACTGTCCCGGCCGACAGTCTGCCGTGCCCGCACATCGAGTGTCACGTAAAGCCGACACCCACACCGACGATCACTCAAGTACGTGCAATTTTGCATTCACCCGTGCGGGGCATTGCTGCCTGCTGCCACCGAGGAGCAGCATTCAGTGACGACAAGACGCACTGATCGCGCTGGCATGACCATGCTTCGCGCTTCTCAGGCATGCACTGGAAGGGAATCGCATGGCGATCATGCCTCCGGCCAGAAGGAAGCCGTCCGGTAGCCCATCGACCGACCTGCCGTCCCAGCTCACGCTTACCGACGCGCCCGAATCCGCACAGCTTGCTCGCACGTACGTCCGCGACTTCGTCACCCATCACATACCGGACGTCCCCAAGGAACGGATGTACGACATACAGCTCGTCGTCTCGGAACTGGTCACCAACGCGTACCGCTACGGGACCGAGCCCGGGGACTTCGTGCGGGTCGTGCTCGATGCCGGACCCGGGCGGGTTCGTGTCGAGGTGCACGATCCCTCGCGGAGGCGGCCTCGCCTCAAGGCGGGGAGTGAGGAACGGCAGCGGGGGCGGGGGCTGTTGATCGTCGAGGCGCTCGCTCACACGTGGGGCGTCGACGAGCTGCCGATGGGCAAGTCCGTCTGGGCCGAACTCCACTGGGCGGCGGCCGGCTGAACTCACGACCACCGGGCCGCCGGGACGTGACGGCGCCCCGGCCGGTTCGCCTGGACAACCCTCACGTCCGCGTTCACGGTGGCCGAACCGGCGTCCCGCGACGATCAGCGACCGTTCAGCCGTCGAGACTTCCGAGGGCCCGTGTGATCAGCGTGCGCGCCGGGGCTCCGTACACGGCCGAGCGTTTGAGCAGGTCGAACGCTCGCGCGTACAGAGCGATCTCCTGCGGTTGCGTGACCGAGAACTCTGCGGAGTACGTCTCCACCAGGACGAGCTTGTCGTCGAACATCGAGAAGGAGTTGCCGGGCCAGATGTGCAAGGGCGCGGACTTCGGCACGAACCCCAGGCTCAGCCGGTGCAGCGGCATGACAGCGAGCAGGCGGTCGAGCTGGCCTCTCATCACCTCGGGGCCACCGAAGTTGGTGTAGAGCGCTTGCTCGGCAAGCAGCACATTGAAGACCCGGTCGCCCTCGTAGAGGTACCGCTGCCGCTCCATACGTCTGGCCACGGCGGCATCCGTGTCGTCCGGGATGCCGTAGAAGTCGATCACCTGCCGGAACGTCTCAGCCGCATACTCGGCGGTCTGGATGGTTCCCCACACGAGGGTGGGATGCCAGATCCGGAACACACGGGTCCTCGCATAGACCGGCAGGGCTCTGCGCTGCCTGGGCTCGGCGCCGGCGTGGAGCTGGCGCCTCCATTCGAGCCAGAGTTCTTCGATGTGGCGGATCGTGGCGATCAGGTCATCGACCTGATCGTCGGTTCCGGTGTGCCGGCACCAGGCCCTGATGTCGTCCTCACCGGCGTTCTGCTTGCCGTTCTCGATCCGGGAAACCTTGGATTCCTGCCACCCGGTGACGGCGGCGAACGCCCGGCCGCTCGGGAACCCCGCGTCCTTACGGAATCCTCGCAGCCGGGCGCCCAGCGCCTCCCGGGCCTCTTGTGCGCGGTTGCTCACGGACGGGTCAGGGCCTGTACTCGGCGTGAGGTACCGCGAGGCCCCAGAGCCGGTCCCGTACCAGGACGCACTCGGCGACGGTCTGCGGATCTTCGACCACCTGCGAACCGAGTACGCGCCCGGCCGCGTCGAAGTGCCCGACCGCGAGCAGGCGGTCGTCGTAGAGCCACCAGTCGTTCCCGCCCGAAGGGAACGTGAGGCCGGCCGGAAGCCGGTGGCGCGGCAGCCATCGGATGTCTTCACCGGCCGCTACGTTCAAAGAGGTGAGTGAGTGCTCCCATCCGACGTACTGGCTGTGGGGCTCGGTCACGACGCGCACGCGGCGGACCGTTCTCCCCTCACTCCTGACGCGCTTCATGAGCGTCATCCACGGATCGAGCCAGGCGAAGTCATCCGGCTCGCCACGCTGCCAGCGCGCGTACGGTGTGTCCTCGACGGGCGAACCGTAGTCGTCCCGAAGTTCCAGGTGGAACGCGTCCCTCTCGAAGCGCTCGAACAGCCCGTCACGCTCGGCGCTGGTGATCAGCTCCACGATTCCCCTCCAGTAGGGCCTTGATCAAGGCCGTGGGTACCTCGACGCAGGTCTCGTAGTCGGGCATGCGCATCTGGCTCAGTGCCTCGGCATCGCGCATCTCCGGGCCCAGGACGACACAGGTGCCCTGTTCGGTCACCAGCATGATCGGGGCCTCGAACCTCTTGATCCCGCCCGAGGGCAGACCGTCCTTCGTCAAGTGCTCGAACAGCTCGGTCGGAACCTCGACCACCGTGTGTCCTGACGGTATGTCGAGCCGCATCAACAGGTCCCGCGCGTAGACCTTCCAGCCCTGGATCACATAGGTGTCCTGGTCGCTGGCGTACAGGGTGGGGCTGTCTCCGGGGGTGGAGTTCTTACCAAGGAACCGTAGTTTCATGGCCGCTCTCCCGTCCGCTGCCTTGCGTGGGTTTGCATAACGAGCCGATCGTCGACGAGCTGTTCCCCCCAGTCAACCGCCCTGCCGCAAACTCGCGCAATGTTGTGGAGGGTTGGCGGGTCGGCGCCTTACGGTCCTCCCAGGGGCCGCTGGGCAACGCACGCGGTCCCCCGCACGCCCCTCCCCGCTCGCCGTCGGCTCCGACAGAACCGCATCCGACGAGCGGGGAGGGTTCCGCAAGATCCGTTCGAGCGGGAGGTGCCCCATGGGTACAGCAGCAGTCCGTGATCCGAGGAAACTGCTGGGCGAGGAGGTGTGGGAGAGGGAGATCAAGCTCCTCACCCGTGACCACCTCATGGATTCCGTGATGGCCGGCCGTCTGCTCGGCCAGGCCGTCGCCTACCTGATCACCGCCATGGAGACTCTCGGCGAAGGTCTTCGGCTCGGGTGTGGCGAGTTGGTCGACGTGGCCGTACACGCGCTCATCCTGGACACGGCGAACTACGCCGCGTTCTGCGACACCTACAACAGCGGCACGTTCCTCCACCACATCCCCGAGATCGACCGCAAGGCCGACGGCACCGTGATGCGGACGGCCGAGGTCGTCGCGCAGCACGGGTTCGAGGTCGACTGGCCTCTGTGGGAGCGGGACTCCGCGAAGTGCTCCCCCTGCGCACAGGGCACGAACTGCCACTAGCACCACCGCTTGAAGAGCCGACGGCACCCTTCCGGGGGGCCGTCGGACCCCGTGGGGGGGGGAAGCGTGGGGGACTCGCGACGATCATGCCGGTGCGTGAGTAGCGTGAAGGCCGTCGGAGCCAGACGGTACGGATCGCTCAGTCACGAGCCGGCGAGGGATCTGCTGCATGAGCGTCGAAAACTACTGGGACCGCTACGCGTCCGGAGCGGTCACCAAGATCGGGTCGGTCGAGGACTCGGTCGACAAGGGATTCGGTTGGACACAGTACGACCGTCACGGGCCGGGCGAGGAACTGCTCTGCCAGCCCGACACCGCGTTGGAGCTGGGGTGCGGGAGCGGTGACGAGGTGGCCTACCTCGCGCGCAAAGGCATC
The DNA here is from genome assembly GCF_044454165.1 of Streptomyces sp. NPDC051567. Lineage (NCBI taxonomy): Bacteria > Bacillati > Actinomycetota > Actinomycetes > Kitasatosporales > Streptomycetaceae > Streptomyces > Streptomyces sp. NPDC051567. The sequence continues at coordinate 4,832 of NZ_JBITDK010000028.1, forward strand.
GAAGCCACCGGCCTCGATCTCTCTCCACGGCAGATCCAGTACGCCCAGGAACGATGGAGCGGGGTGGAGGGGGCCCGCTTCCTGCTCCGCGAGGCCGTGGACTACCTCACGGAGACCGACAAGACGTTCGATGCGATCTATTCCGTGTGGGGCGCCTTCTGGTTCACGGACCCGCGTCGGCTTCTCCCTGCCATCCGGCAGCGGCTCAGTGCGCGAGGGGTCCTGGTCTTCTCACAAGCACCGGCTGTCGAGGGCTGTTACGGCCCCCAGGGGATGTACGGCAACGGCTTCAACGGCAAGATCCTCCCCGTGCGGCGGTGGGCATATTCCGAGGAGATGTGGCGGGGCATCCTCATGAACTACGGATTCCTGGGCGTCGAGGCCCGCGTCGTCGAAGCGCCCGACCCCGAACACCTCGGCACACTGATCGTCCAGGCCAGGACCGGACCGTGACGCCCTCACCGCGCCCACAGTGACATGACGGTGCCCCTGGCGGGTTCGCCGGGGGCACCGTCACAGGAGCAGTCCGTCAGGTCGTCTCAGGCGGCGGCCGACCAGGCGATGCCGTCGAGGATGTCGTGTTCCGAGACGACGACCTCCTCGGCGCCGGTGCGTTCCATGACGGCCAGCAGGACCAGCGCGCCCGCGCCGATCACGTCCACGCGGCCGGGGTGCATCACCGGGATCGCCGCGCGTTCGGCGTGGGTCGCCGCCAGCATGCGTTCGGTGATCTCGCGGACCTGCGCGTAGGAGATCCGGGAGTGGTGGATGGCCTCGGAGTCGTACGCGGCCAGCCCCAGCGCGATCGCGGCGACCGTGGTCACCGAGCCCGCCAGGCCCACCAGGGTGCGGGCCTCGGCCAGCGGGACCGTCTCGGCGGCGAGGTCGAGCGCCGCCTCGATGTCCGCCCGGACGGCGTCGGTCTGCGCCCGCGTCGGCGGGTCGGTGACCTTGCCGTCCACCGTCAGGTGGCGTTCGGTCATCCGGACGCAGCCCACGTCCACGGAGCGGGCGGCGCGGACCCGGTCGTCGCCGACGACGAGTTCGGTCGAGCCGCCGCCGATGTCCACGACCAGGTAGGGCCGGGTCAGGTCGGTGCGGCCGGTGAGTTCCTTGGTGGCGCCGGTGAAGGAGAACTCCGCCTCCTGGTCACCGGAGATCACCTCGGGCTCGACGCCCAGGATGTCCAGCACGCCCCGGACGAACTCGTCGCGGTTCTCCGCGTCCCGGGAGGCCGAGGTCGCCACGAAACGCACCCGCTCGGCGCCCAGCTCCTCGATGACCGCCGCGTACGCGCGGCAGGCCGCGAAGGTCCGCTCCAGCGCCTCGGGGGCGAGGCGGCCGGTGCGGTCCACGCCCTGGCCCAGGCGGACGATGGTCATCCGCCGGTCCAGCTCGACGAGCTGGCCCGTACCCGGGTCGCAGTCGGCGACCAGCAGGCGGATGGAGTTCGTCCCGCAGTCGATCGCCGCGACCCGCCTCACGCCCGCCCCTCCGCCGGCTCCTCGTTCGAACCCTCCGTCGGCTCCTCCTGCGCGCGCTGCGCGCACGGGGTGACGCAGGCGCCCTTGGCCCACCACTCGGGGAGCATCGCCAGCGCCTCGTCGCCGAAGGGGTTGACCCCGGGTCCGGCGGCGAGCGAGTGGCCCACCAGCACGTGCAGGCACTTCACCCGGTCCGGCATCCCGCCGGCGCTCGGGAAGCCCTGGAGCACCTCGATGGCGTCGCGGCGGCCGATGTAGTCCTCGTGCGCGGCGCGGTAGGCGGCGGCCAGCTCGGGGTCCTCGGCGAGCCGGGCCTGCATCTCCTTCATCACGCCGTTGGCCTCCAGCGTGCCGATGGCACCGGCGGCACGCGGGCAGGTCAGGTAGTACAGCGTCGGGAAGGGGGTGCCGTCGGGGAGCCGGGGGGCGGTCTCCACCACGTCCGGCTGGCCGCAGGGGCAGCGGTGCGCGATGGCGCGCAGCCCGCGCGGCGGGCGGCCGAGCTGCTGCTCGAACGCTTCGATGTCCGCGTCGGTCGGCTCGGTCCGGTCGGTCTGGGGCGGGGGAGTCTGCATGCCTGGAGGAAGTCTCTTCGTTCGCGGTGCTATGACGGATGGACGGATGGGTGGACGGACGGGGCGGGACGGGCGGGACGGGCGGGACGGGCGGGACGGGCGGACAGGTCTACGGGGTCAGCCGCCGGGGCGGTCGGCCTTGTCGACGCCGTCCCACACGTTCGAGTACCACGGGCGGTCGCTGCCGGTGCGTCCGCCGCGGGGGCGCTCGGTGGCCCCGGCCCCGGGGTCGGGATCGGTCATGATGTAGCCGATCTCCCCCGGGCGCAGGAAGTGCAGGTGCCTGCGCGCCTGCTGCTCCGCGTAGGCGTTGTCCTGCCAGCGGGCCTTCTCGTCGCGCAGCCGCTCCAGGCGGCCTTGCGCGGCGGCGGCGGCCTGCTGCTGCTCCGCGATCTCCGAGCGCTGGGAGACGTACTGGCGCATCGGGTACGCGAGGGCCACGACCAGGGTACAGAGGACGAGGACCAGCAGGGCGGCGCGGCCGGTGAGCCGGCTGCGGCGGATCTGGCGGCGCGACTGGGAGCGGTAGACGTGGGCGGCGGTCCGCTCGCCGAGCTGCCTGAGCCTGGTCGCCGTGGAGAAGGTGGAGAACCGGTCCCGGTTCCCGGCCATTGGTCCCGCCTCCCCTGTGTGCGCGTGCACGCGGTCGTGTGCGTGTGTGCCGTGGACGTGCGTGCCGTGTATGTGCGTGCTGTGTACGTGTTGCGCGCACTACGCAATACGTCCCCGCACACGGTACGGGACCGAGTGCGGGGACGTACGGAGGCGTGGACCGTTGAGGCGCGGTTCAGCCCTTGAAGCGGGGGAAGGCCGAGCGGCCCGCGTACACGGCGGCGTCGTCGAGGATCTCCTCGATGCGCAGCAGCTGGTTGTACTTGGCGACGCGGTCCGAGCGGGCCGGGGCGCCGGTCTTGATCTGGCCGCAGTTCACGGCGACCGCGAGGTCGGCGATGGTGACGTCCTCGGTCTCGCCGGAGCGGTGCGACATCATGCACTTGAAGCCGTTGCGCTGGGCCATCTCGACGGCGTCGAGGGTCTCGGTCAGCGAACCGATCTGGTTCACCTTGACGAGCAGGGCGTTGGCCGAGCCCTCCTCGATGCCACGGGCCAGGCGCTCCGGGTTGGTGACGAAGAGGTCGTCGCCGACGATCTGGACCTTGGAGCCCAGCTTGTCGGTGAGGATCTTCCAGCCCGCCCAGTCGTCCTCGTACAGCGGGTCCTCGATGGAGACCATCGGGTACGCGGAGACGAGCTCCTCGTAGTACTCGGTCATCTCGGCGGCCGAGCGGGACTGGCCCTCGAACTCGTACTTGCCGTCCTTGTAGAACTCGGACGCGGCGACGTCGAGCGCGAGCGCGATGTCCTTGCCCGGGGCGTAACCGGCTTCCTTGACGGCCTCAAGGATGAGGTCCAGGGCGGCACGGTTGGAGTCCAGGTTCGGGGCGAAGCCGCCCTCGTCGCCGAGGCCGGTGGACAGGCCCTTGCGCTTCAGGACGGACTTGAGGGTGTGGTAGACCTCGGCACCCCAGCGCAGCGCCTCGGAGAAGGACTCCGCGCCGATCGGGGCGATCATGAACTCCTGGATGTCCACGTTGGAGTCGGCGTGCGACCCACCGTTGAGGATGTTCATCATCGGAACGGGCAGCAGGTGCGCGTTCGGGCCGCCGAGGTAGCGGAAGAGCGGGAGGTCCGAGGCCTCGGACGCGGCGTGCGCGACGGCGAGGGAGACGCCGAGGATGGCGTTGGCGCCGAGCGAGCCCTTGTTGTCGGTGGCGTCCAGGTCGACCATGGCCTGGTCGATCAGGCGCTGCTCGGTGGCGTCGTAGCCGACGAGCTCCGGGCCGATCTGCTCGATGACGGCGAGGACGGCCTTCTCGACACCCTTGCCCATGTAACGGTTGGGGTCACCGTCACGGAGCTCGACGGCCTCGAAGGCACCGGTGGAGGCGCCGGACGGAACGGCAGCACGGCCGGTGCTGCCATCGTCGAGGCCCACCTCGACCTCGACCGTGGGGTTGCCTCGGGAGTCCAGGATTTCCCGGGCTACGACGACGTCGATGGACGGCACGAGCATCTCCTTCTGGGATGTGACGCGGGGTGTGCGGTGGCGTGTCAGGCCGTGGGATGGCCTTGCCGCCTAGAGCCTAACCGGCTCCGGGCACTCGGTCGGCCGACTGCCCGGGTCCTGGGACGAAAAAGGGCCCGAATACCCCTCTTCCAGGACATAGGGCCCTTGATCCGTCGCCGTGGAACCCGTGCCCGACGGCCGTGCTCGCCGGGCCCGCCGCCGGGTGCGGGGACCGCCGCGAACGCCGCCGCCCGGCGCGTGCGGTGACGCGCCGGGCGGCGGAATTCTGCGGGGCGCGAACACGCCCGGGGCTGCTGCCGGGAGCGGGCGCGCCCGCTCCCGCGGCGGTCACCGCGGGAGGGGGGTGCGCGCCCGCGGCGGCTGCCGCGAGGGGGGTCAGCTGAGCTTGAGCTTCTGGCCCGGGAAGATCAGGTCGGCGTCCGCGACGATGTCCTTGTTCAGCTCGTAGAGCTTCTCCCAGCCGCCGGTGAAGCCGTTGGCCTGGGCGATGGTGCCGAGGGTGTCGCCGGAGCGGACCTCGTACGAGCCGACGCCGGTGCGGGGCGACTCGGTCTTCGGCGCGGTCTTCGGGGTGGCCGGGGCCGGGGTCTTCGCGCCGGCGACCGGGGTGCGCTTGGTCTCCTGCTTGGGCGCGGCCTTCGACTCGGTCTTCTTGGACTCGGTCTTCTTCTGCTCGGTCTTCGGCTTGGCCGGAGCCGGGGTCTGCGCGCCGCCACCGGTGTAGGCGGAGTTGGACAGGCCCACGCCACAGGACGGCCAGGCGCCCTTGCCCTGGCCCTTGAGGACCTTCTCGGCGATGGCTATCTGCTGGGCCTTCGACGCCTGGTGGGCCTGCGCGGCGTAGGTCTTGCCACCGAAGGCGGCCCAGGTGGAGGACGAGAACTGCAGGCCGCCGTAGTAGCCGTTGCGGGTGTTGATGGACCAGTTGCCGCCGGACTCGCACTGCGCGACGCGGTCCCACTCGGAGGCGGTGGCGGCGGTGGCGGTGGTGGCGGTCATCAGGGGGGCCGCGACGGCGACACCGGCGACACCGGCGAGCGTGACGATGCGGGTGGCCTTGGAGGCGCGGCGGTGCTTGCCCTTGCCGGAAAGCAGCATGAAGTTTCTCCTCACCGACGCCTTCGAGGTGAGCTGTCGGGTTCGGGCGGATGAGTTGCCCGGCCGCGCGACTGGCGCGCTGCTTAACCCCAAGCCGGTCCCCACCGTCTCTCGACGGCCGTTCCCGGCGCCTACCTTGGTTCCCCCGCTCCTGCCTTCGGCGCTTGACGCGACGACTGTTACCTCCGGCCGCCGGCAGGATTCGGCGATGCGGTCGAAGGAGCCCACGGTGGTGGGCGATTCAGAAGGTAGACAGGTCTCTCCCCGATGTTCAACGAGCGCCATCGGGGAGAAACAGCCCTTACTTGCGCTCTCCGTGAGGACGTTTGCGCAGGTGAGGGCGGGGTTTCCGGAAGCTCCGGGGCGGGACACACCAGTTGACCGGAAGAGACACATGTCTCACTTACGGAAAACCGACATTCACCCGATTCCGGATGTCCGAAGTGCCGTTATTTACCGTTTAGATCCAGATTTTGGCCGGGCTTGATCAGATCGGCGTTCCCTCCGATGACCTGCTCGTTGGCCGCGTAGAGCTCGTTCCAGCCGCCCTTGAGCCCCCTGGCGTCCGCGATGGCCGTCAGGCTGTCGCCCGCCTTCACCTGGTACGTGGGCCCCGACGCGGCGTCAGGGGCGCCGGGCGCCTCGTCGGCCGCCGGGCCGCGGTGCTTGCCGCTGCCCTCGGCCGGGAGCGTGGCATCGGCCGGGGCGCCGGGGACGGCGGGGACGGACGGGGTGCCCGGGACGGACGGGGTGGTGGGTGTGCCCGGGGTGGCGGGGGCGGTGGGGTCCAGGGAGCCGCCCGGCACCGGCGGTGCGGTCGGGTCCGCGGGCAGGCCCGGGGCGGTGGGGTCCGGGGAGGGGGCCGGGACGCCCGGGAGCGTGGGGGAGGTCGTCGGCGCGTCCGGCTCGGGCATGACGGGCAGTCCGCTGTCCGGCGCGAGGGGACCCTCGGGGACCGGGAACTGGGCGCCCGGGGTCGGGGCCCCGAAGTCCGTGGACGGCGTACCGGAACCGGTGGTGGGCACGGCGTGGTCCGGCCGGGTGGGGCTGGGGGCGACGGGGCCGGAGCCGCCGGGCAGCCCCGGGTCCACGTCCGCCGCGGGGCCCTGGGCGCTGAGCCCTGCCCGCGCCCCGCACTCCTGCCAGACCTGCGGCCCCTGCGCGGCCAGCACCCGTTCGGCGACGGCTATCTGCTGGGAGCGGCTGGCGAGGTCGGGGCGCTCGGCGAAGTCGCGCCCGCCGGCGCCGTGCCACTGCTCCGCGGTGAACTGGAGCCCGCCGTACGCGCCGCTGCCGGAGTTGGAGCTCCAGGTGCCGCCGCTCTCGCATTCGGCGACCTTGTCCCAGGTCGCGGTGGGGGCGGCGGACGCCTGGCCCGCGGCGAGGAGCGGCAGGGCGAGCGCGGAGCCGGTGACCCCGGCGGTGACCATCATCGCGGGGACCTGGCGGGGGCGTCTGTGGCGGCCGTTTCCGGAACGCATGAGTGCACCTTTCGCATAACGGCTGGGTAACGGCAGAACCTAGCGGCCTTCGAACGGTTGTCACAAGTTCCGGCGGGACGCGGGTCCGGCGGACCCGGGCGGCCGGACCCGGGGCGGCCGGGCATCGGGCGGGGGTCAGCGGGTGCCGGGCGTGAAGCGCACCGGGAGCGTGCGCAGGCCCCGCATGATGAGCCCGCCGCGCCGGCGCAGGTCGGCCGGGTCCACGGCCAGTTCCAGGTCGGGAAGGCGTCTGAGCAGGGTCGCGAGGGCGACCTGCCCCTCCAGCCGGGCGAGCGGGGCGCCCACGCAGTAGTGGATGCCGTGCCCGTAGCCGAGGTGCTGGTTGTCGGTGCGCGCGAGGTCGAGGGTGTCCGGGTCGGGGAACCGCGCGGGGTCGCGGTCGGCCGCCGCCAGGACCACCAGGACCGGGTCCCCGGCCGGGATGTCCTGCCCGCCGAGGGTCAGCGGCTCGGTCGCGTACCGCCAGGTGGCGAGCTCCACCGGGCCGTCGTAGCGGAGCAGTTCCTCGACGCCGGTCTCCAGCAGGCCGCTCTCCCCGGCCGCCAGGGAGGCCTGGAGGAGCGCACGCTGATCCGGATTCGAGAAGAGGGAGTATGCCCCGTTTCCTACCAGATTTACGGTAGTTTCGAAGCCCGCGAACAGCAGGATGAAAGCCATCGCCGTGGCCTCGGCCTCCGTCAGGTGGTCGCCGTGGTCGCTCGCCCGGATCAGGTCGGAGATGAGGTCATTGCCCGGATCATCCCGTTTGCGGTGGATGAGTTCCCCGAGGTAGTTCCGCATCCGCTTGACGGAACGGGCCACTCCGCCGCGCGGCCCGCCGCCGTGGCGGATCATCATCCCGGCCCAGTCCCGGAAGTCGTCCTGGTCCTCGCGCGGTACGCCGAGCATCTCGCAGATGGCGTAGATGGGCAGCGGGAAGGCGAACTCGTGGATGAGGTCCGCCTCCCCCTTCTCCACGAACGCGTCGATGAGGTGGTCGGTGAGTTCCTGGACGCGCGGGGCGAACTCGGCGACCCGGCGCGGGGTGAACGCCTTCGACACCAGCCGCCGCAGCCGGGTGTGGTCCGGCGGGTCGATGTTGAGCAGGTGCGTCATCAGCTCCGCCTTGCGCTCCCCCGGGATGCCGGTGCGCCCCTTGGCGTGCGCGGTCCCCTCGTGGTGCGCCGGGTTCTTGCTGAGCCGCTGGTCGGCGAGGGCCTGGCGGGCGTCGGCGTACCGGGTGACCAGCCAGGCCTCGACCCCGCTGGGGAGCTCGGTGCGGTGCACCGGGGCGTGCTCGCGCAGCCAGGCGTACGCCGGGTACGGGTCGGTGGCGAACTCCCGGTCGAACAGCGCCGGGCACTGCGGGACGGACGGGCCCTGCCCGTCCGGAGCACCGTCCGGGGCACCGGCCGGGATGTCGGTGTCGGCCGGGGCGGGCGGGTCCTGGGGGGCGGAGGGGCCGGCCGGGGTTGCGGGGGTCTGCTCATGCACCCGACGACCGTATCCCGGCCCGCGCCCGCCGCCCGATATACCCCCTTCGCCGCGGCTGGCCGCAGATCCCCCTTCACTTGACCTGAGCTTCCCCGGCATTCCTACTGTCGGTCCTGTGGACGTGAAGATCTTGAGAAGCAGCTTCGCCGTGGTCGAGCGACGGGCCGAGCACGCCGTCACCTTCTTCTACTCCCACCTCTTCTGGCACCACCCCGAGCTCCGGGAGCTCTTCCCCGTCTCCGTCGGGGAGATGGCCCGCCAGCGGGACCGGATCTTCGCCTCGCTCACCCATGTGATCACCCACCTGGAGAACGACTCCCTCCTCCCCTATCTCCAGGACCTCGGCCGCGACCACCGCAAGTTCCTGGCCCGCCCCGGCCACTACGCGGCCATCGGCCCCAGCCTCCTCGCCGCACTCGCCGCGGCCTCCGGCACCGCCTGGACGGCGGAGGCCGAGAAAGCCTGGTCCCAGGCGTACCAGCTGGTCGCCGACACGATGACGGCCGCCGCGGGCGACGGCGCGGACCCGCCGTGGTGGGACGCCGAGGTGGTCCGTCACCTCCGGTACGGGCAGGACACCGGCGTCCTGACCCTGCGCCCGCACACGCCCTTCCCCTACCTGCCCGGCCAGTACGCGAGCGTGAGCAGCACCCGGGTCCCCCGGACCTGGCGGACGTACTCCCTCGCCAACGCGCCCCGCCCCGACGGCACCCTCGACGTGCACGTCAGCCGCATACCCGGCGGGCGGCTCAGCACCGCCCTGGTCCGCGAGGTCCGCCCCGGCGAACGGCTGCGGCTCGGCGCCGCCGGGGGACGGTTCACCCTGCGCCGCGCCGACCGCCCCGTCACCTTCATCTGCGCCGGTACCGGCTGGGCGCCCGTGAAGGCCCTGCTGGAGGAGCTGGCCGTGCACCCTCCCGATCAGGACCTGCGGCTCTTCGTCGTCGCCCGGGACACCGCGCACCTCTACGACCGGCCGTTCATCGACGCGTACGCCACCGCCCTGGGCAAGATCGCCGTCACCTACCTCACGCCCGCCCCCGGACGCCACCGCGACGAGGCCACCGACCGGCTCGTCACGGCGCTGGGCCACCGGGCCCGCTGGCCCGACCAGGACGTCTACCTCAGCGGACCGGCCCCGTTCGTCGCGGAGAGCGTCCACCGCCTGGAGGCGCTGGGCGCGCTCCCGGGGCGGATCTTCCACGACGCCGTCCCCGCCCACGGGGACGGCGGACGCCCGCTCGGCTTCGCCGAATGGTTCCTGGACCGGCCCGCGCCGCACTGGCACAACCCGGCGGCCCGCACCCCCCTGGACCCCTGAACCGCCCCACCGGGGCGCGCACGCCCTACGCTTCGACGCCCTCGGCCGCGCGGATGGTGTCCCGGTAGGCGCGGGCGGCGGCGCGCAGGGCCGTCTCCGGATCGGTGCCCGCCGCCTCGGCGCGGACCGCCAGGGCCAGCAGCTCGTACCCGACGCCCTCACCGCGGGGCGGTTCCACGGCCACCGCGCCCGTACGGACCCGCCCGGCGAGCTGGGCGGCGAGCGCCAGGGCGGGCTGGGCGAGGGGGACGCCGTCGGTGACGGACTCCCGCCGCTTCTCGGCCGCCTTGGCCTCCCGCCAGAGCGCCTTGACCTCCTGCGGGGTGCTCGCCTCGGCGTCGCCGAAGACGTGCGGGTGGCGGCGGACCAGCTTCTCCACCAGGGTCGCGGCCACGTCGTCGACGGAGAACGCCTCGTCCGGGTCCGCCCGCTCCTCGGCGATCCGGGCGTGGAAGACGACCTGGAGCAGGACGTCGCCCAGTTCCTCGCGCAGGGCCTCGCTCCGGTTTCCGTCCTCGACGTCCTCGACGGCCTCGATGGCCTCGACCAGCTCGTACGCCTCCTCGATCGCGTACGGGGCCAGGTCGCGGTGGGTCTGGCGGGAGGTCCAGGGGCACTCGCGCCGGACCCGGTCCATGACCTGGACCAGGTCGAGGAGGCGGGCGCCGGGCAGGTCGTAGGAGCCGGGCAGCAGCTCCAGGGCGGGCATGGCGACCCGGCCGGAGCCGGCGAGGCGGGCCAGCCCGTCGGTGAGCCGCCGGTCGCCCTCGCCGTCCGGGAGCACCACGACCGTGCGCCCGCCCGCGCACGCCTCGACCAGCGCGTGCGCGTCCGGGCTCTCGTGCGCGACCGTGACACCCGCCTCCCGCAGGTACGGGAGCTGCGGGTGGCCCGGGTCGGCGCACAGCACCCGGTCCGCGGCGTGCAGGAGCTGCCAGGCCGGCCAGGACAGCACACCGGGGGCGACCCGGTGGCTGGTGGTCAGCAGGACGATGCGGCCGGTGGGCCCGGCGGGTGCGGGGGCGGCCGGGGCGGGCGGGGTGGATGCGTGGTCGGTCACCCGGCGAACCTACCTCCGCCCGCCCGGCTCAGACCCCGGCGGGGGGTTCCTGTCCCGGCTGGGTCCGCTGGAGGATCCAGGGGGTCTTCGCTGCGCCGAGGTTGATCTCCTGGGCGTTCCAGGCCCCGTAGCGCGGGTTGACCTCGATCCGCAGTTCCTTCGCGGCGGCCGCGGCGGGGGCGGCGAGCCCGGCGTTGCCGTACCGGGTGGTCAGCTTGGCGATGAGGACCCGGTCCCTCAGGTAGCGGTCGGTCTGGCCGGGGGTGACGGCGGCCTTCTCCAGGAGGAGTTCCCCGAACCGCTCCGGCCCGCCGTTGCCCTCGGCGTACTTCGTGTGCTCCTCCTCGATCTCCTTGGTGGAGACCGTGACCCCGGCGGTGGCGGCCATCCGGTCGAGGATTCTGCTCTGGAGCATCACGCTGAGCTTGGCCCGTTCCAGGCCCGGGGTGCCCGCGATCAGCTCGGCGGGCCGCGCGGAGCCGTTCTGGGCGGCGCGGACGTCGCTCACCTGGGCCTGGAGCGCGGAGGTCGTGATGCGTTCGCCGCCGACGACGGCCGCGGTGCCGGGCCGGGGCTGACCCGAGCAGGCGGACAGCAAAGGGGCCGCCACGAGGAGGGCGGCGGAGACGGAGAGCGCTGTGCGACGGTGCAAAGGAGCCTCCAGGGCCGGGAGATTGTGCTTCGGTGCACAAGGGCCGTGCGGTGACCGATGGTATGCAGTCGAAGTGATCCGGGCCACTGGTTCGGCCAACGATTACCCAGGTGCCGGACACCCGGGCGGCGGGACGCGGGTCCGCCCGGTGGACACCCGCCGCGCGGGCGGACGCGGAGCCTTCCCCCCGCACCCGCCGCCCACCGCACCCGCCGCACCCCGCGCCCCGCCCCGCCCCGCCCGCCGCGCCCGGCGCCCGCGCGGGGGCCCGTACCGTCCGTCAGCCGAGGATCGTCGTGAGGAACTCGCCCGTCCAGGCCAGCAGTTCCCGGCCGACCAGCGGCTTCCCGCCGATCCGGCCCGTCTTCGGGCGCGGGACCAGCACCTGCGAGGTGGCCGGCTTGAGGACCGTCCCCGGGTAGAGCCGCTTCAGGCGCAGCTCCTGCGACTCCCGCAGCTCCACCGGACCGAACCGGATGTTCGGACCCTGCAAGGTGATGTCCCCGACCCCGCACGCCCGGGCGAGCATCCGCAGCCCGGCCACCATCAGCAGGTTCTCCACCGGCTCCGGCAACGTGCCGTACCGGTCGGTCAGCTCCTCGCGCACCGCCGCCACATCGGCCTCCGAGGCCACCGACGCGATCGACCGGTACGCCTGCAACCGCAGCCGCTCGCCCGGCGCGTAGTCGTGCGGGACGTGCGCGTCCACCGGCAGCTCGACCTTGACCTCCAGCGGCGGCTCCTCCCGCTCCCCGCCCTCGACCGCCGCCCGGTAGTCGGCCACCGCCTCGCCCACCATCCGGATGTACAGGTCGAACCCGACGCCCGCGATGTGCCCGGACTGCTCGCCGCCCAGCAGGTTGCCCGCGCCCCGGATCTCCAGGTCCTTCATCGCCACGTACATGCCCGCGCCCATCTCCGTGTGCTGGGCGATCGTCGCGAGCCGCTCGTGCGCCGTCTCCGTCAGCGGCTTCTCCGGCGGGTACAGGAAGTACGCGTACCCGCGCTCGCGGCCACGCCCGACCCGGCCGCGCAGCTGGTGCAGCTGGGAGAGACCGAAGGTGTCGCCGCGCTCCACGATCAGGGTGTTCGCGTTGGAGATGTCGATGCCCGACTCCACGATCGTCGTGGAGACCAGCACGTCGAACTTCTTCTCCCAGAAGTCCACCACCACCTGCTCCAGGGCCTGTTCCGACATCTGCCCGTGCGCCGTCGCGATCCGCGCCTCCGGCACGATCTCCCGCAGCTTCGCGGCGGCCCGGTCGATGGACTCCACCCGGTTGTGGATGTAGAAGCACTGGCCCTCGCGCAGCAGCTCCCGGCGGATCGCCGCCCCGATCTGCTTCTCCTCGTACGGGCCGACGAAGGTGAGCACCGGGTGGCGCTCCTCCGGCGGGGTGGTGATCGTCGACATCTCGCGGATGCCGGTCACCGCCATCTCCAGGGTGCGCGGGATCGGCGTCGCGGACATCGTCAGCACGTCCACGTTGGCCCGCAACTTCTTCAGCTGCTCCTTGTGCTCGACGCCGAACCGCTGCTCCTCGTCGACGATGACCAGGCCCAGGTCCTTGAACTTCGTCTCCTGGGAGAACAGCCGGTGCGTGCCGATGACCACGTCCACCGAGCCCTCGCGCAGCCCCTCCAGGGTGGCCTTGGACTCGCTCTCGCCCTGGAACCGCGAGAGCGCCTTCACCTTCACCGGGAACTGGCTGTACCGCTCGGAGAAGGTCCCGAAGTGCTGCTGCACGAGGAGCGTGGTGGGGACGAGGACGGCGACCTGCTTGCCGTCCTGCACCGCCTTGAACGCCGCCCGCACCGCGATCTCGGTCTTGCCGTAGCCGACGTCGCCGCAGACCAGCCGGTCCATCGGGACCGACTTCTCCATGTCCTCCTTGACCTCCGCGATGGTGGTCAGCTGGTCGGGCGTCTCCGCGTACGGGAAGGCGTCCTCCAGCTCCCGCTGCCAGGGCGTGTCCGGGCCGAAGACATGGCCGGGCGCGGCCATCCGCGCGCTGTACAGCCTGATCAGGTCGGCGGCGATCTCCTTGACCGCCTTCTTCGCCCGCGCCTTCGTCTTGGTCCAGTCGGCGCCGCCGAGCCGGTGCAGGGTCGGGGCCTCGCCGCCCACGTACTTGGTGACCTGCTCCAGCTGGTCGGTGGGGATGTAGAGGCGGTCGCCGGGCTGGCCGCGCTTGGCGGGCGCGTACTCCACCAGGAGGTACTCGCGGGTGGCGCCCTGGACGGTGCGCTGCACCATCTCGACGTAGCGGCCCACGCCGTGCTGCTCGTGGACGATGTGGTCGCCCGCCTCCAGGGTGAGCGGGTCGATCGTCTTGCGGCGCCGGGTCGGCATCCGGCCCAGGTCCTTGGTGGCGGTGCGCTGGCCGGTCAGATCGGTCTCGGTGAGGACGGCCAGCTTCAGCGCCGGGTCGACGAAACCGTTGTCGAGACAGCCGCAGGCGACATGGACGAGCGAGGGCTCCAGCGCGCGCAGATCGGCCTCCAGCCGGGCCGCGATGCCCTCGCCGCCGAGGACCTCGACGGTACGGGCGGCCGGACCGTGGCCCTCGGTGAGGTAGACGGTGTGCCAGCCGTCGGCGATCCACGCCTTGGTGTCGGCCAGCGCGCGGGCGGTGTCGCCCCGGTACGCCTCGGGGGCGCGCATACCGAGCGTGAGGGTGTCACGGCCGGTGGCCGCGTCCTCGTCGGCGGCGAACGGCGAGACCGACCACCACATCATGCCCAGCTCGCGGGCGCGCTCGCGGACCTCCGCGATCCCGCGCAGCGAGGCCGCGCCCACATCGATGGGCGCCTCCCCGCCGCCCGCGGTGGCCGCCCAGGAGGCCATCAGGAACTCCTGCGAGGTCGCGACCAGGTCGGCGGCGCGCGTCCGGACCCGCTCCGGGTCGCAGACCACCGTCATCGCCCCGGCCGGCAGGACGTCGATCAGCAGCTCCATGTCGTCGACCAGGACCGGCGCGAGGGACTCCATGCCCTCGACGGCGATCCCCTCGGCGATCTTGTTCAGCAGCTCGCCCAGCTCGGGGTGGTCCACGGCCAGGGCCGCGGCCCGCTCGCGGACCTCGTCGGTCAGCAGCAGCTCACGACAGGGCGACGCCCACAGCCCGTGTCCGGCGATCTCCAGGGACCGCTGGTCGGCGACCTTGAAGTACCGGATCTCCTCGACCTCGTCGCCCCAGAACTCGACGCGCAGCGGGTGCTCCTCGGTGGGCGGGAACACGTCGAGGATGCCGCCGCGCACGGCGAACTCCCCGCGCTTCTCGACCAGCTCGACGCGCGCGTACGCGGCGGCGGCCAGCGCCCGCGTCACCTCGCCGAGGTCGGCGCTCCGCCCCTGGCGCAGGCTCACCGGCACCAGCTCCCCGAGCCCCTTGACCTGCGGCTGGAGCACGGACCGGATCGGCGCGACGACCACGGAGACGGGCCCCGTCGACGGGTCGTCCTTGCTCGGGTGCGTCAGCCGGCGCAGCACGGCGAGCCGCCGGCCCACGGTGTCGCTGCGCGGGCTCAGCCGCTCGTGCGGCAGCGTCTCCCAGGACGGGTAGTCGGCGACCTCGTCCGGGGGCAGCAGCGACCGCAGCGCCGCGGCCAGGTCCTCGGCCTCGCGCCCGGTGGCGGTGACCGCGAGGACGGTCCGCTCGGTGCGCCGGGCCAGCGCGGCGATCGCGAAGGGCCGCGCGGCGGCCGGGCCGACGAGGTCCACGTGCATGCGGGTGCCGTCCCCGGCCGCGGTGACCGCCTCGGTGAGGGCGGGGTCCCGGGTGACGGCGTCGAGCAGTCCGTACAGGCTCATTGGGAGAGGCTTTCGTCCGAGGGGCGGGCAGGGCACGGGGCAACGCGAAGGACCCGACACGTCACACGGGCCGGGGCTCCCCACCCTACGCCCGCCCCCTCCCGGCCCCCGCCCGGAGAACCACTGCGCGCCGCCGGGCGGACGGGCCTGCGGGAAGGAGGTCCGGGTCCCCCACAAGGGTGACGAAGCTGGCGCCGGACGGGGCGGTCCCGCCACGCTTGGTTCAGCAGTTAGTCCACCTCTGCCCTGGAGTACCCATGGAAGCGGCCCGGCAGTACAACGTCCACGAGGCGAAAACACACCTCTCCAAGATCCTGGAGGCCGTCGCCACCGGCGAGGAAGTGATCATCAGCAAGGCGGGAGAGCCCGTGGCCAAGGTGAGCTCGCTGTCCGGGAAGATTCACCGGACCGACTATGGCTCGCTGAAGGGACAGATCGAGATCGCCGACGACTTCGACGAGCTGCCCGACGGATTCGCCGAGGCGTTCGGAGTCAGCGCATGAAGCTTCTGCTCGACACACGCGTGGTCCTGTGGTGGCTCAACGGCGAGCTGCCGGACAAGACACGCGACCTCCTGGCCTACGAACGCTCGGTGTACATGAGCGCCGTGACGCCCTGGGAGCTGTCGGTGAAACAGGCGACGGGCAAACTCAAGAGCCCGGAGGACCTGGCGGTGCGCGCCCGGGACACCCAGTTCCTGGCACTCCCGATCGTCTCGGAGCACGGCATCCGCGCGGGACAGCTCCCCTCCCACCACAGGGACCCCTTCGACCGGATGCTGGTCGCCCAGGCCCAGAGCGAAGGGCTGACCCTCGTCACCAGTGACGCGTACATCCCGCTCTACGATGTCCCCGTACTGACCGTCTGAGCTCGCCGCGTCGCCTTCCGCCGGGGAGACGCCGACCGGCCGAGGAGCACGAGCCAGTGACGAGTGATGCGATAGCCCGCCCGGTATCCGTGGTGCGGGCCCCGGCGACGCCGGACCGAGCCCGCTGGGCGGGGCCCTGGGCCGTGGCCGCCGGGCTCCTCCCCGTCTACCTGGTGATCTCCCTCGGACGCTACCGCCGCATGGACTGGCCCTCCTGGGACCTCGGCATCTTCGAACAGGCCATCCGCGCCTACGCCCACCTCCAGGTGCCCGTCGCCGACCTCAAGGGGCCCGGCGCCCACATCCTCGGCGACCACTTCAGCCCGGTCATCGCCCTGATCGCCCCCGTCTACCGGGTCTTCCCCGGACCCGTCACCCTCCTCGTCTGCCAGGCCCTCCTCTTCGCCCTCTCCGCCGTCCCCGTCACCCGCGCCGCCACCCGCCTCCTGGGACGGCCCCGGGGACTGGCCATCGGCATCGCCTACGGGCTCTCCTGGGGCGTCCAGCGGGCCGTGGAGTTCGACTTCCACGAGATCGCCTTCGCCGTACCCCTGATCGCCTTCGCCCTGGAGGCCCTCCTCGCCGGACGCTGGCGGGCCGCCCTCCTGTGGGGGCTGCCGCTCCTGCTCGTCAAGGAGGACCTCGGCTTCACCCTCACCGCCCTGGCCCTGGTCGTGGCCCTGCGCGCCCGGCCCACCGACCGCCGGGCCGTCCGGTGGGCCCTCGGCGTCGCCGCCGCCGGCGCCGTCCTCGCCGTCCTCGTCTTCACCGTCGTCATACCGGCCTTCGCCACCGCGGGCTACGGCTACTGGCACAAGATCGAGGACACCGGCCCCCTCGACGGCCTCGGCACCAAACTCACCACCCTCGCCTGGGTCCTGATACCCACCGCCGGACTCCTCGCCCTGCGCTCCCCCCTCCTGCTCGTCGCCGCACCCACCCTCGGCTGGCGCTTCCTCTCCGGCGACGACCACTACTGGTCCACCGACTGGCACTACAGCGCCGTCCTCATGCCCGTCGTCGCCCTCGCCCTCGCCGACGCCATCGACACCACCCAGCGCTCCGCCCGCCCCTGGCTGCGCTCCTACGCCCGCCAGCTGCCCACCGCCGTCCTCGCCGCCTCCCTCGCCCTCGCCGCGACCACCCTGCCCAGCGCCCAGCTCGCGAAGGCCCGTACGTACGAGAGGCCCGTCCGCGCCGAGGCGATCGAGGCCCTGCTCACCCAGATCCCCGACGGCGCGAGCGTGGAGGCCGACACCACCTCGCTGACCCGGCTGACCTCCCGCTGCCGCGTCTTTTGGATCGGCGACACCCGCGGCGTGGTCCCCGACTGGATCGCCGTCGACAACTCCTCCGGCTCGATCGGCGAGGACCCCACCGCCTACGCCCGCCAGCTCCACCCGGGCGAACGCTTCACCGTCGCGGACCGGGCCGCGGGCGTCGTCCTGATGCGCCGCGGCTGACCCACCCGCACCACCCCGCACCGCAAAACGCACACGACCGGCCCCGGCCCGCCCTGACGGGCGGACCGGGGCCGGCGCTCCTCCCCCCTACGACCGCGACCCCCGCTACTCGCTCGCGATCGCGTTCAGCACGTTCATCCGCCCCGCCCGGAAAGCCGGGACCAGCGCGGCGAACAGACCCACCAGGGCCGAGGCCGCGAACACCCCGAGGACCGTCGGCCACGGGATCTCCAGCACCTTCAGCCCCTGGAGCACGAGGAGCTGCTGCGCGGCGACCCCCCAGCCCATGCCCAGCCCCAGACCCAGCAGCGCGCCGAAGAGGGCGATGACCACCGACTCCAGCCGGATCATGCGCCGCAGCTGACGCCGGGAGAGCCCGATGGCCCGCATCAGCCCGATCTCCCGCGTCCGCTCCACCACCGAGAGCGCCAGCGTGTTCACCACACCCAGCACCGCCACCACGACGGCCAGCGCCAGCAGCCCGTACACCATGTTCAGCAACGAGCCGACCTGGTCCTTGAGCGTCTGCTTGTAGTCGCTCTGGTTGTGCACCGTGTACTGCGGGTACGCCGCCAGCACCTCCTTGACCCGCGCGTACGCGGCCTTCTCCTGCCCCTTCTGCGCCCCCGCCAGCAGCATGAACGGGGTCGGCAGCCGGTCCGCCGGCAGGTTCGCCCGCGCGAGGTCGGTACTGATGTACTTCGCGCCCTTGTCCAGGTTGCCCTCGTCCTTGGTGATCGCCACGACCTTCAGCCGCACCGCGGAACCCCCGGTGAACGCCACCGTCAGCTCGTCACCGACCTTCACCCCGAACGCGGCGGCGTACAGCGAACCGACCGACATCGCACCCGGCCCGTACGCCGCCGCGTGCTCCCCCTCGGCCATCGTGCGCCGCACGTCCCGCGCGTACGACGGGTCCGTGGCGGAGAGCCGCTCCTCACTGACCGCACCCCCCGCGGTCGTGACCTTCGCCGCCACCTCACGGTAGGAGGTGACATGGGTCAGCCCCTTGACGGCGCGCACCGCCCGCTCGGCCTGCGGCACCACCGGCTGCCCGGTCTGCGAGGTGACCATGTAGTCCGCGCCGACCGACGTGTCGAGCTCCTCGGTGACCGAGGCCACCATCGAGGAACCGACCACCGACAGACAGGCGACCAGCGCCAGCCCGATCATCAGCGCGGCGGCCGTGGCACCCGTACGGCGCGGGTTGCGCAGCGCGTTGCGCTCCGCGAGACGGCCGACGGAACCGAAGGGCCGCAGCACCGGAGCGGCCAGCAGCCGCACCACACCGGCCGCGAGCAGCGGCCCGGTCACGATGAAACCGATGAGGGTCAGGACCACGCCCAGCGCCAGCCACAGCGACCCCGGACCGGCCTCCTCCGAGGACGCGGCCAGCAGCAGCCCGGCCACGCCCGCCCCCGTGAGGACCAGGCCGAGAACACCCCGGACCACACCCGCCCTGCGGTCACCGGGGAGACCGGACTCGCGCAGCGCGGCCATCGGGGAGACCTTCCCGGCCCGGCGGGCCGGCACGAAGGCCGCGACGACGGTCACGGCGATCCCCAGGACCAGCCCGGCGACCGGGGTCGTCCAGGCCACGGTCAGATCGTCGGTGGACAACTTCATCCCCATCTGACCCATGAGCTTCATCAGCCCCACGGCCAGCCCCACACCCGCCCCGACCCCGAGGACCGAACCCACCACACCGAGCAGGAACGCCTCCACGACCACCGAGTGGAGGACCTGCCGGCTGTCCGCGCCGATGGCACGCATCAGCCCGATCTCCCGGGTCCGCTGGGCCACCAGCATCGAGAACGTGTTGAAGATCAGGAAGATCCCGACGAGGAACGCGATCCCGGCGAAGCCGAGCATCACCCACTTCATGACGTCCAGGAAGGACCCGACCCCCTTGCGGCCCGCGTCCGCCGACTCCTTCGCCGTCCGCAGCGTGTACGTGTCCGCGCCCACGGCGGCGGCGATGTCCCGCTTCAGCTCCTCGTCACCGACCCCCGCCGCGGCCGTCACGTCGATGTGCGTGAAAGCACCGGGCACACCCAGCAGCCGGGCCTGGGCGGTGGCGGTGTCGAAGTGGACGACGGCCGCGCCCGGGTTGGTCACCGTGAAGGCGGCGACCCCGGAGACCGTGGCACGGAAGTCCCCGCCGACGGTGATGGTGCGCAGCTCGTCACCGAGCCCGATCCGGTGCTTGCGGGCCGTGTCCGCGTCCACCATCATCTCGGTCGGACCGCGCGGCGCGTGCCCGGAGACGATCTTCATGGACCTGAGCCCGGTCTCGCTCCAGTTGCCCGCGAGGGTCGGCGCACCCGTGGCCGAACCCACGTTCTCGTTCTTGGCGTTGACGACCGTGACGGACGGCGAGATCACCCCGCCCTCGGCCTTCGCGACCCCCCGCACCTTCGCGACCTGACCGACCACCGAACCGGCCAGCACCTGCGGACGGCCCGGATCACCGCCCTCCCCGCCCCCGGCCTCCTTCGGCGTGACCGTGACATCGGAACGGGTGACCGCGAACAGCTTGTCGAACGTCGCGTTCATCGTGTCCGTGAACACCAGCGTCCCGCAGACGAACGCCACCGACAGCATCACCGCCACCGCCGACAGCGCCATCCGCCCCTTGTGCGCCACGAAGTTGCGGCGCGAGGTCTTCATCACGGTCATGACGTCCGCCCGCGCGCGTCGAAGTCCTTCATCCGGTCCAGCACCTGCTCCGCGGACGGCCCGTACAGCTCGTCCACGATCCGCCCGTCCGCCAGGAAGATCACCCGGTCCGCGTACGAGGCGGCCACCGGGTCGTGCGTGACCATGACGATCGTCTGCCCCAGCTCGTCCACCGAACGCCGCAGGAAGCCCAGCACCTCCGCACCGGCCCGCGAGTCCAGGTTCCCCGTCGGCTCGTCACCGAAGATGATCTGCGGACGCGCCGCCAGCGCCCGCGCCACCGCCACCCGCTGCTGCTGCCCGCCGGACAACTCCGTCGGACGGTGCCGCAGCCGCCCCGACAACCCCACCGTCTCCACCACCCGCTCCAGCCACTCCCGGTCGGGCTTGCGGCCCGCGATGTCCATGGGCAGCGTGATGTTCTCCAGCGCGTTCAGCGTCGGCAGCAGATTGAACGCCTGGAAGATGAAACCGATCCGGTCACGCCGCAACCGCGTCAGCTTCCTGTCCTTCAACCCGGTGATCTCGGTGTCGTCCAGGTGGATGTGACCACTGGTCACCGTGTCCAGACCGGCCAGGCAGTGCATCAGCGTCGACTTGCCCGAACCCGACGGACCCATGATCGCGGTGAACTGCCCGCGCCGGATGTCCACGTCCACCTCGTCGAGGGCGACGACCCGCGTCTCCCCCGACCCGTACGCCTTGACGACCTTCCGCGCCCGGGCCGCGACGGCTCCATGCCCTCCAGTACCCCCGTGCCTGGTGTCGGTCAGAGCCGTTGTCACGGTGCTTCTCCTCGCTCGTCCGCGGACGCCCGCCCACGGGCGCCGCCTGCGTGTTTCCCGGCGAGCGGGTCCGCCCGCTTCGCCGTCATGAGTCTGTGGCGGCGGGGGGTACGGCGCGCTGGTGTCCGTCGCCGTATCCGTCCGGGGGCTAACCCCACCCCACCCCCGGACTCCCCGCCCCCGAGAACCAGTCAAGGCCCCACCGCGGCCTTCCTCCTCCTCCGCCGGAACGAAAGCCGCGTGCCCCGTTGTGAGGAGGAACCCTTAAGGGGCCTCCGCCCTCCGGCGGAGCCCGTGCTGGGGGAAACCACTCCGGTCAGGAGGGGGCGGGGGTGGGGCGGGCCGGGGGGTGGGGGAGCAGGGGGCGCGGCCCCGGGGCGCGGGCGGGGCGCCCTGGGTACGGCACCGGGTGCGCGGGGCGGGGTACGGCCCCGGGTGCGGCGCGGCTTGTCATGAACCGGGCCAGGCGGTAAGTCTCTTGCCCCGAACCGTTCCCGGGGGGACACCGATGGCTTCCGCACTCTTCGCCCTGGCCCTGCTGGCCGCCCTGGCCGCACCGGCCCTCTGGCACCTGGCCCGCCGGCCCGCCTTCCTCACCGGCCGCGACGGCCGCCTCTCCACCTCCACCACCCTCGCCCTGGCCTGGACGCTCATCCTGCTGTGGCTGCTGCTCACGGTCCTCGGCTACGGACTCACCTCGGGCGGCGGCACCGCCTACTTCCACGGCGAGCACGGCCCGCTCTCCACCCTGACCAGCGTCTACCTGCCCCTGCTCGGCGGCCCCTACGTGGCCCTGATCGCGGCCAAGGCCGTCGTCGGCATCCGCGTCGGCAACGGCAGCATGGCCAAACCCGCCCCCCGGCACACCGGCACCGGCCGCCGCCCCCTGCGCGAACTGGTCACCAACGACAGCGGACGCACCGACCTCGTCGACCTCCAGTACGTCGCCCTCAACGCCGTCACCATGCTCTACGTCGTCCTCTTCTTCCTCAGCGACGTCGGCGCCGGACTCCCCCGCCTCCCCGCCGAGATCTGGGCCCTGACCGGCGCCCCGGCCGGCGCCTACCTCGCCAACAAACTCGCCTCCCGCGCCAACCCCGTCATCACCGACGTCACCGTCCGCGGCGCCCTCCTCACCGTCGAGGGCGGCGGCTTCGAACCCGACCCCACCGGCACCCCGGCCCGCCTCACCGTCGACGGCACCGTCCTGGAGACCACCCTCGACCCGCTCACCGGAGCCCTGACCACCCCGCTGCCGCAGCCACCGACCGGCCCCTTCACCGTGACCGTCACCGCCCGCGGCCTGCGCAGCGACCCCTACCACCACACCCCGCCGCCCGTACCCGCGCCCGTACCGGTAGCCGATTCCATACCCACGCCCGCACCTTCACCTGACCCCGCACCGAAACCCCCGCCCGGCCCCGGCCCCACGGGCTGAGCGGACGCCCGAGCGGGCGAGCAGGCCGGACAGGCGGCCGGAAGGCCGGGCGAGGTCGGTCGGACGGCCGGGCAGGCCGCAGGCCTCTTGGCGGTGACGGGCTCGTCAACGACGGTGGCGGGCCGCCGCCTTGGCCACTGCGGGGCGGATACCCGTGCCCGGCAACGCGCCGCCGCGCCGCCGAGGCGATGCTGCGGCGCGCCCCGGCCCCAGCCCCGGCCTCACGGGCTGATCCCCCGGCCGAACAGGCGGCAGGCCGGACGGCCGAGCAGACGGCAGGCGGAGCGAGGCCGGGCAGCCGAAAGGCCGGGAACGGCCGACCGGGCAGACCGCCCGGCCGGACCCCGCCCGGCCCCGCACACCTCCCGCACCCCGGCCTCACGGGCTGATCCCCCGGCCGGGAGGCCAGCAGGCCGGGCAGCTCGGCCGGGAGGCCGAGCGAGGCCGGTCAGCCGGCCGAACAGGCGGCAGGCGGCAGGCCGGGAACGGCCGACCGGGCAGACCGCCCGTCCGGACCCCGCCCGGCCCCGCCCGGCCCCGCACACCTCCCGCACCCCAGCCCCGGCACCTCCGCACCCCGGCGCCACCGGCGCCCCCGGCTCAGCCCTCCGCCGGAGCCCGGCCCGTCAGCGCCGCCAGACTCGCCCGCACATGATTCATGTGCGACCGCATCTCGTCCTGCGCCTCCCCGTGCTCCCGCAACAGCCGTTCCGTGTCCCGACCCGTCCGCTCCTCCTGCACCCGCGCCTTGGAGATCAACTCGGCGGCCCGCGCCTCCGCGTCCTCCTGACCGTGCCGCGCCGCCTCCTCCGACTCCGCGAAACCACGCCGCGCGTCCGCCAGCCGCGCGTCCGCGTACCGCTCCAGCTCCCCGTACCGCGAGTCCAGCTCCGCACCCCGCGCCAGCAGCTCCCGCTCCGTCGCGTCCCAGCGCTCCACCTGCTCCTGCTCACGCTCCGCCAGCAACGCGTCCGACCGGCGACGCATCTCCACCAGCGCCGCCTGCGCCTCCGCCCGCCACGTCTTCGCGTCGTCCCGGGCCTCCGCCCGCGCGTCGTCCGCCGCACGCTGCGCACGCAACAGCCCCTGCCGGGCCCACACCTCCGTCTGCTCCCGCACCGCCTCCGCGTCATGGCGCGCCATCTCCGCGGCCCGGTCCGCGTGCGCCTCCGCCGAAGCCTGCTCCGCCGAAGCGTCCGTCCGCGCGTCCCTGCGCACGGCATCCGCCTCCTCCTGCACCAGCAGCAGAATCCGGCGGGCCCGCTCACCCAGCTCGTCGTACGTCTGCGGAGCCAGCGAAGCCACCGCCTCACGCAGCTGCTCCGCCTCCTCCACCAGCCGCTTCTCCAACGCGGTCAGCCGCGCCACCCGGTCCCACGCCTCGTCCCGGCTGCCCGAGAGCCGGGCGAGATACCGGTCCACCTCTTCCATGCGGTATCCACGACCACGCATGGTCGCGAAGCCCTGACCCTGAGGTGACATGGGTGCACTCATCCGGAAAGCGCCTCTCTCACGGGAATTCCTGCCAAAGGATGCGTCAATTCACTCTCGGAAGCCGCGACAGCCGGGCCGAGCCCCTCTTCTCGAAGACCACGGTCCGGCCGGTCACCCGACCGACCGGACCGCCTCCGCCCGGACCACCCTCACAGCAGCCCGTCCCACATCTGCTCCAGCAGCACCGACCACCAGCTCTCCGGCGAAGCCAGCGCCGCACTGTCGAGCCCCACCAGATTCGCCTGGAAATCGACCGTCCAACGCCCCGCCTGCTCCGGCGTCAAATACTGCCGCAACCGCCACATGTGCCCCAGCATCGCCAGCGACCGGACGAACTGCGGCAGACTCGAATTCACGAACTGCGGCGCCACCGGCGCCCCGCCCGGACCACCCTCCACCGGCACCGCCACGATGTGCGCGGTCCCGTACTGCACACACAGCGCCTTGCCGAAATCGCTGCCCACCACCAAGTACGCACCCGCGTCCGACGCCGGCCGCACCTGCCGCCGCGCCGCCAGCTCCGCCAGCGTCGGCACCGGCTGACCCGGCACCGCCTGCGCCCAGAAGAACGGCCCGAAATCGGCCGGCAGCCCCGCCCACACCAAGGTCTGCGCCACGATCTCCGGCACCCCCTGACGCGCCACCGCCCGCTGGTCGAACCGGAACACCCCCTGCGGACCGAACGCCCCCACCAGCTCCCGCCCGATCGCCTCCAGCGGGATCGCCGGCTGGAGCGCGACCTGCGGCAACGGCGCCCGCACCGGCGCCGGCCGCGCCGGACCGTCCGCCACCTGGTGCAGCTCGCCCTGGTGCGCCAGCAGATGCCGCACACCCTGCTGACGACCCGCGTGATCCGTACCGTACGGAGCCACGCTCGTGATCCGGACCTGCGGCCAGGTCTCCCGGATCATCCGCGCGCAGTACCCGCCGGGCAGCTCGCACGACTCCAGCTCCGTGTGCAGCTCCAGCACCTGCTGCGGAGGCACGTTCAACGCCCGCAGCTCGTAGAGGATCTGCCACTCCGGATGCGGGGTCCCCGGCGCCGAACGCCGGATGATCTGCTGCTCGGACCCGTCGGGCCCCCGGTACCGGAGCACCGCCTGGTACCCGGGCCCGACCGTGGGCACCCCGGGCCGCGCGGGAGCCGCCTGCGGCGCCTGCGGTACGGGACCAGGTGCCACGGGCGGTACGGAAGGAGGCGGCACGGCCGGGCCGGGCGGCGCGGGCGGCGGCACGGCGGGACCCGCGAGCACCGTCACCGCGTGCCGCACCCCACCACCGGGCACCCCCGGCGGACCGGGAGGCGCGGGCGGGCCGGGCGGCACCTGCGGCAGACCCACGGCAGGCCCGGCCGGCACCGTCGCGGCCTGGTCCGGCCCACCCCCGGAACCCCCCGGAACCCCCGGCGGACCGGGAGCCACGGACGGAACCGGCGGGCCAGGCGGCACGGAAGCCACCGGCGGGGCCGCAGCCACGGGCGGCCCGGGCGGAACGGGCGGCCGGACCGGCTGGGACCTGCTCGTCGGCGCGCCGACGATGTCCCCGCCCGCACGCCCCGCACCCGCACCCGCGTCCCGCACCGCCGCCGCCCTGGCGGCACGCGCCGCGCGGGCCGCCGACAGCGCGACCGAGGACAGCCCGTCCTCGGCCTCCGCCCCGGACGACGGCGGCGTGAACACGGTCTCGGGCATCGGCACCGACACCCCGTCCGCCCCGGAACCCACATCCGTACCGGCCCACGGGGTCTCCCCGACCGGAACCCGCGCCGCAGGAGCGGGAGCGGGAGCCGTGACAGGAACGGCAACAGACGGAACGACGGGCGGAACGGCCGGAGCACCGTCCTGCGGAGCAGGCTCCGCCACGGGAACCACCGGGGCTATGGGAACCACCGGCACCTCAGCCACCGCAGGAGCCGCAGGAGCCGCAGGAGCCGCAGGAGCCGCAGGAGCCGCAGGAGCCGCAGGAGCCGCAGGAGCCGCAGGAGCATCCGTACCCGAACGGTCCGCGGCCTCCCGCAACCACTCCGGCGGACTCAGCATGAACGACGTCTGATCCGAATCGATCCGCGGCGCCGGCACCGAAGCCTCCGCCCCCGGACCCGACGAAGCCCCGTACTCCTCCTCGTACCGGCGGATCACCTCACCCACCGGCAACCCCGGCCACAACGTCACCTCACCACTGTCCCGCGCGATCACCAGCCGCTGCCGGCCACCACCCGAGACCGGACCCCCCGCACGGTCCTCCGCCCACACCACGAACCCGAGCCCGAACTCCCGCACCCGCACCTCCCGGTGCAGGTACGCGGAGACCTCCCCGTTGATCCACTCCTCGGCACGCTCCTGCGCCTGCGCGAACGTCACCACCGCGCCCTCACCCCTCACCCGAACCGGAACCCGACACCGGAACCGCACGCGCGAATCCGCCGTCCACCATCAGACCGGCCACCGTCTCCAACTCCGGCGGATTCCCCGCCAGCCGCTCCAGAAAGGCGTCGAAATCGGCACCGCACCCCAGCAAGAGCCGCTCCACACGCTCCCGCACCGACCAGCCGTCCCGGTCCCGCGCGTCGTCGTACGGGGAGAACCACACCGAACCGGTCCCCTCGCCCTTCACCTTCAGCGCGACCAGACCACCCTGCGCGAACGCCACGCACAGGTAGTCCTTCGTCAGATGGTCCCGCAGGCACTTGTTCACGTACACGAGGTCGTTGACCGCCGCCTCCTCACGCACCGTGAAGAACGGCTGGTCCACCAGCAAACCCAGCTCCACGTCCAGCCCCACACCCACCGGCGCACACCCGCCCGCAGCCTTCAGGAACGACCGGTACGCCTCCGGAAGCCGGAAACCGAGATCCTCCTCGACCCCCTGCACCTGCTCCTCCGACACCGACACCACCGACTTCGGCAGCCCCAGATGCACCGGACGCACCTCCTGCAACGGCCGCGTCCCACGCTTCTCATGGTCCACCGGCGCCGTCGTCAGCCCCGCGTGATGCCGCAACAGCGCCTTCACCTCGACCGGGACCAGCTCCATCCGCCGCGAACCCGCCACGTGGTGCCAGGTCCAGCCGTGCGGAGTCGCCACCGGACCCACCGTGTCCCACAGCTCATGACCCGACGCCCGCATCACCGCGTTCGCCGACACACAGTCCGTCAACCGCAACTCGTCCACGCCGAACCCCTCCGGCGGATCGGCGATCTCCACCGCCGCGCGCGCGTACGGGGAGAAGTCCGGATGGCCCTCCCCGTCCACCTGCACGCCCCGAGGATGCCGGGCGGCCCGGACCGGGTCCGGGAAATGCACGACCTGCCCCGCATAAGCGGCGTTGGGTGGCGCGGCCTGCTGCCCGAGCCGACCTGTCGTCATGGCGGTAGCCCCCTGCTGGATCTGGCTGTCCACCCCAGCCTAAGCGGTGCGGCAAGAGCCGCACCCGCCCGTGAACCGCACACCCGCACGAGGGCCGGGAAGATCCGAATTGATACGAATATTCGACCCAGCTTCCCCACCCCAGGGGACATTTGACAGGCTGTCCCCGCAGCACGGGGGCGTGCGCGACAGCGGCCACCACCGCGGCACGGGAGGGAAGCGCGACCATGCAGAACACGGCACCACGCACAGATCCGGCCAACACCGCCCCGGGAAACCCGGGAACGACCGGAACCAGAATCACCACCAGCACCACCAGAAACACGGCGACCACCAGCACCACCGGCACCGCCACCATCACCGGCGCCGCCCCCAACGGCACCACAAACACGAACGCGCGCACGGGCACAGGCGCGGACACGAACACGCGCACGAACACGCGCACGGGCACCACCGGAACCGGCGACCCCCGCCTCCACTGGAGCAGCACCGACGGCCGCCCCACCACCCCCGTCCTCCGCTTCCGCCGCGACGGCATCCTCCCCACCATCGCCGCCGCCCTCTCCGTCCGCGGCGAAACCCTCACCGGAACCGCCGGCAAAGCCGACCGGCCCCCCACCCTCCACCCCCTCGTACAAGACTTCCTCGACACCCTCACCAGCGGCCAACGCGAACGCTTCACCGGCCGCTGCCCCGAAGCCATCCTCCTCACCCGCCACCTCACCACCACCGAGAACAACCGCAGCAAACGCGCCTCCCGCAAACCCCTCACCCCCAGCGAAGCCCGCCGCTCCCTCAAACACGCCAAAATCACCGCCCGCCACATCCGCGAGGAAGGCGACCCCCTCCACGACGGCTACGCACCCCCCTGCCGCTCCTGCGAACCCCTCCTCGCCCACTTCGGCGTACGCCCCGTCGACCTCAGCGCATCCGAGTAAGCAACCATGACCACCACCTCAGCGTCCTACGGCCGCTCCTCGGCCACCCGCTTCCCCACCCCCGTGGACACCGCCCTGCGCACCGCCGGCTGGGAACCCGGCCGCTGGGACATCAAACAGGCCGAGTACTGGGCCGACGCCCTCCGCGACCACACCACCCCCGCCGGACACCGCCACACCGTCTTCCCCGCCGCCGTCGAAGCCTGGGCCGAATTCGGCGGACTCACCGTCGCCGCCCCCGGAACCGGCCGCCAGACAGCCCCCACCCGAGTCCGCGTCGACCCCCTCACCGGCCTCCACCTCGCCCGCACCTTCGCCGACCTCGGCCGCGCCCTCTCCACCCAGCTCTGCCCCCTCGGCACCGAACCCGACGGCAGCTCCCACCTCGCCATCGACCGCGAAGGCCGCGCCTACGCCATCGACCACACCGGCGACTGGTACCTCGGCGCCACCCTCGACGAAGCCCTCACCCTCCTCCTCACCGGCCTCCAGCCCACCCGCCTCACCACCGGCTGACCGACCACCCCACCACCCGCCCACCACCGGCTACCCCGCCGGCAGGATCGCCGACACCCGGAACCCCCCGGCCTCCGTCGGCCCCGACACGAACACACCCCCCAGCCCCGACACCCGCTCCTTCATCCCCACCAACCCGTTCCCCCCGCTCGGCAGCCCCGCACCGGCCACCTCACCCCCACACGGCCCGTTCTCCACCTGCATCGCCACCTCACCCACCCGATGCGCCAACCGCACCACCACCCGCGCCCCCGGCGCGTGCTTGTGGCAATTGGTCAACGCCTCCTGCACCACCCGGTACACCGTCCGCTCCACCACCGCCGCATACCCCGGCGACTCCCCCTGCACCACCACCTCCACCACCATCCCCGCCGCCCGCGACTGCCCCACCAACGCCTCCAGCCCCGCCAACGACGGCCCCTCCTCCTCACCACCGGCCACCGACGCCATCACACGCCCAGCAGACCCCGCAGACCCCACCAGAACCCCCGACCTCGGAACCCCCACCTTCGGAGACTCCGCCCGCAACACACCGAGCATCTCCCGCAACTCCGTCAACGCCTGCCGCCCCATGTCCCCCACCAACGCCGCATTCCGCGCCGCCCGCGCCGGGTCCTTCAACGCCACCGCCTCCAACGCCGCCGCATGCACCACCATCAAACTCACCCGGTGCGCCACCACGTCGTGCATCTCCCGAGCGATCCGCGTCCGCTCCTCCTTACGCGCCCACTCCGCACGCTCCTCCGCCCGGTCCGCCAACAGCGACAACTCCCGCTCCAGCGAATCCGCCCTCTCGTGCAAGCTCTCCATCAACCGCCGCCGCGCCCCCACGTACAACCCGAACAACACCGGCGGCACCGTCAGCGCCACCGCCATGAACACCGACAACACCACCACCAGCGCCGTGTCCGCCTCCACGTCCCCACGCGTCCGCAGGTACGTCACCACGAACGTCCCCGCCAACGACATCGAAGCCAGCGTCGCGATGATCCGCCGGGGCACCCCCGAAGAGGCCAGCGAGTACAGCCCCACCACCCCCAGCAGGAACCCCATCGCCGCGGGCGCCACCGCGATCCCCACCAGCACCACCGCCGCCGGCCACCGCCGCCGCAGCACGATCGCTGACCCCACGACGACCCCGAACAACACCCCGAGCACCACCGGCACCCCGGCCTCGTGCGCGAAGGCAACCCCCTCCCACGCGCACTCGACGACGGACACCACCGCCAGCGCCACGTCCACCACGACGTCCCGGCGCCGCGCCCACCACAACGGCGGCGCGCCGCGGCCTTCCACTTCTTCCCCCGTACAGGTCATGCCGTCCAGCGTACGCAGCGCCCGCAGCACAGAGTCGCCCGTAAATCCCGCAAACCGGCGGTAACCGCACGTAC
This sequence comes from Streptomyces sp. NPDC051567, assembly GCF_044454165.1. Classification (NCBI taxonomy): domain Bacteria; kingdom Bacillati; phylum Actinomycetota; class Actinomycetes; order Kitasatosporales; family Streptomycetaceae; genus Streptomyces; species Streptomyces sp. NPDC051567. Next base: position 34,838 of record NZ_JBITDK010000028.1, read on the forward strand.
GACTGAATCATCCGCACATCAAGACCTGAATCCCACATTCCGGATGACATTGGTGCCATGACCGACATCCGACGTCGCCCCGGCGACGGGACCGGCGGCCTCCGCACCGGAGCCGCGACCTACGAATCCCTGCGCGAGCAGGCCCTCGCCCTGCGCCGCGAGGGCCTCAGCCTCCGCCAGATCCGCGACCGCCTCGGCGTCCACAGCAACGAGCTCCTCAGCGGCCTGGTCAAGGGCGAACCCCCGCCCGCCTGGACCAAGCGCCCGAACGCGAAGGACGACCTCCGCGACAAGGCCCGCGAGCTCCGCCTCCAGGGCATGACCTACGACCGAATACAGGCCGAGCTGGGCTGCTCGAAGAGCTCGATATCCCTCTGGGTCCGGGACCTGCCGAAGCCGGAGTCTCGCGTGCGCCCCGTCGGGAACGACATGGTGCGGGCGCAGCAGGGCCGACGGGAGGCGTACGAGCTCCGGAAGATCGAGTACGAGGCAACCCGCAGCACAGCCGCCGCCGGGATCGGGTCACTCACCGACAGGGAGTTGTTCGTCCTCGGTGTCGGTCTCTACTGGGCCGAGGGCGCGAAGGCCAAACCGAATCCGCAGATCTACTTCACGAACAGCGACGCGGGCATGATCAAAGTGTTCCTCGCCTGGCTGCGGCTCCTGGACGTGTCGGACGATCTCCTCCGGCTCACCCTGCAGATCCACGAGACCGCCGATGCCTCAGCGGCAGAGCAGTACTGGGCCGACGTCACCGGGCTGGACCCGTCGCACTTCAACAAGACGACGCTCAAGCGCCACAACCCCCGGACCAACCGCAAGAACACCGGCGACAACTACCACGGCTGCCTGTCCGTACGCGTGCTACAAGGCGCCGAACTGTACCGTCGCGTCGAGGGGTGGTGGTGCGGCATAGTAGGGGCTGCGCTCGAAGCCGATCACCGTAATCGGACATAGCGGCCATCCCGGGTCGTATAAGGGCAATACGTCAGATTTTGGTTCTGATCATGGGGGTTCGAGTCCTCCCCCGGGAGCTTCGTAAGTTCGGGTCCTGACTGTCCCAGTCGGGACCCGCCTTCGTCTGCGGAGAAGGCCCCCCGGCTATCCTTCACGGGTCCACCACCCGAAGCCGAAGGGCACACCCGTGAGCGCCAATCGCCCGGCAGCCGTCGTCGTACTCGCAGCGGGTGAAGGCACCCGCATGAAGTCGGCCACACCCAAGGTTCTGCACGAGATCTGCGGGCGTTCGCTCGTCGGTCACGTCGTCGCCGCCTCCCGTGAGCTGGACCCCGCCCACCTCGTCGTGGTCGTCGGGCACGCCCGTGAGCAGGTCGCCGCGCACCTGGCCGAGGTCGACGCCGGTGTGCGTACGGCCGTCCAGCACGAGCAGAACGGGACCGGGCACGCGGTCCGGATGGCCCTCGAAGAGCTGGGCGGGCGTGTCGACGGCACGGTGATCGTGGTCTGCGGGGACACTCCGCTGCTGACCGGTGAGACCCTGCGCGCGCTCGCGGGTACGCACGAGGCCGACGGGAACGCCGTCACCGTGCTGACCGCCGAGGTTCCGGACTCCACCGGGTACGGGCGGATCGTGCGGGACCCGCGGAGCGGGGCCGTGACCGCGATCGTGGAGCACAAGGACGCCTCGGAGGCGCAGCGGGCGATCCGGGAGATCAATTCCGGGGTGTTCGCGTTCGACGGGGCGTTGCTGGCCGAGGCGCTGGGGAAGGTGCGGACGGACAACAGTCAGGGTGAGGAGTACCTGACGGACGTGCTCGGGATTCTGCGGGGTGCGGGGCACCGGGTGGGTGCTGCGGTGGGGTCGGATCATCGTCAGGTGCTGGGGATCAACAACCGGGTGCAGTTGGCCCAGGCGCGTGCGTTGTTGAACGCGCGGTTGCTGGAGCGGGCGATGCTGGCGGGTGTGACGGTGGTCGATCCGTTGAGTACGTGGGTGGACGTGTCGGTGACGTTCGGGCAGGACGCGGTGGTGCATCCGGGTACGCAGTTGCTGGGTGTCACTCATGTGGCGGAGGGTGCCGAGGTGGGTCCGAATGCGCGGCTGACGGATACGCGGGTCGGTGCGGGTGCGCGGGTGGACAATTCGGTGGCGGACTCGGCTGTGGTGGGTGAGGGCGCGAGTGTGGGTCCGTACGCGTATCTGCGGCCTGGTACGGATCTTGGTGCGCGGGCCAAGGCGGGTACGTATGTGGAGATGAAGAACGCGTCGATCGGTGAGGGTACGAAGGTGCCGCATCTTTCGTATGTGGGGGATGCGACGATCGGTGAGTACACGAACATCGGTGCGGCGAGCGTCTTCGTGAACTACGACGGTGAGCACAAGCATCACACGGTGGTGGGTTCGCACTGCAAGACGGGGTCGGACAACATGTTTGTGGCGCCGGTCACGATCGGGGACGGTGCGTACACGGCGGCGGGTTCGGTGATCACGAAGGATGTGCCGCCGGGTGCGTTGGCCGTGGCCCGTGGTCAGCAGCGGAATATCGAGGGTTGGGTGGCTCGTAAGCGTCCGGGGAGTGCTGCGGCGTCGGCGGCTCGGTCGGCGGTCCAGGTGGACTCCGAGGGGCGTTGAGGTGAACTGACCGGAAACAGGTGCGTCTGGGACGGCGTACCGTGATAGGTGCACGCAATTCGGCTGGCTCATCGTGTGCGGGACGGACGCACAGGGGGGCGAGCAGCTTTCAACACGTCTGAGGAGACAGTGCTGTGACCGGGATCAAGACGACCGGCGAGAAGAAGCTGATGCTCTTCTCCGGCCGCGCCCACCCCGAGCTGGCCGAGGAGGTCGCACATCAGCTGGGTGTCGGCCTGGTGCCGACGAAGGCTTTCGACTTTGCGAACGGTGAGATCTATGTCCGTTTCCAGGAGTCGGCTCGTGGTGCGGACTGCTTCTTGATTCAGAGCCATACGGCTCCGATCAATAAGTGGATCATGGAGCAGTTGATCATGATCGACGCTCTGAAGCGGGCTTCGGCCCGTTCGATCACGGTGATCATCCCGTCGTACGGGTATGCCCGTCAGGACAAGAAGCACAAGGGCCGTGAGCCGATCTCGGCGCGGCTGGTGGCGGACCTGCTGAAGACGTCGGGTGCGGACCGCATCCTGACCGTCGATCTGCACACGGACCAGATCCAGGGCTTCTTCGACGGTCCGGTGGACCACCTGTCGGCGCTGCCGGTGCTGGCGGACTACGTCGGTGCGAAGGTGGACCGCTCGAAGCTGACGGTGGTCTCGCCGGACGCCGGCCGGGTGCGGGTGGCGGACCGGTGGTGCGACCGGCTGGACGCGCCGCTGGCGATCGTGCACAAGCGGCGTGACAAGGACGTCGCGAACCAGGTGACCGTCCACGAGGTCGTGGGTGAGGTCAAGGGCCGGGTCTGTGTCCTGGTGGACGACATGATCGACACCGGTGGGACGATCTGTGCGGCGGCCGACGCGCTGTTCGCGCACGGTGCGGAGGACGTCATCGTGACGGCGACGCACGGCATCCTGTCGGGTCCGGCGGCCGACCGTCTGAAGAACTCGAAGGTCAGTGAGTTCGTGTTCACGAACACGCTGCCCGATCCGTCGGATCTGGAGCTGGACAAGATCACGGTGCTGTCGATCGCGCCGATGATCGCGCGTGCGGTGCGTGAGGTGTTCGAGGACGGTTCGGTGACGAGCCTCTTCGAGGAGCAGCAGTAGGGGCTTCGGCCGGGGTGGTGGGGGTGTTGGGGCCGTGGTCCGTGCGGGCTTCGGTGGCAGACCCTCGGTAGGCCCTTCGGTAGATCCTTTTGGGTGCGGCCTTCCCGCCGGGTACACTTCTTGAGTTGCTCGGCGAGGGAGGCCGTACCCGTTTTCGGGTGGGGTTGCTCCGTTATCGACGCGCTCTTCGTAGCAGGCCGTTTCGGCCGGGTGACTTCTGTCCGTCTCTGTCACCCCACGAGGAGTGAGTATGTCCGAGGTCAAGCTTTCCGCTGTTTCCCGTGACGCGTTCGGCAAGGGTGCTTCGCGCCAGGCCCGTCGTGCCGCGCTCGTCCCCGCCGTGATCTACGGTCACGGCAACGAGCCGAAGCACGTCAACGTCGAGGGTCACGGTCTGCTGCTGGCGCTGCGTACCCCGAACGTCCTGATCTCCCTGGACATCGCGGGCGACGGCACCGAGCTGGTCATCCCGAAGTCTGTTCAGCGTCACCCGCTGAAGCGTTCGATCTCGCACGTGGACTTCCTGATCGTCAAGAAGGGCGAGAAGGTCACCGTCGACGTCGCGATCGTCACCGAGGGTGAGCTGGCGGTGGGTGGCAACATGCTGGAGACCCTCCAGAACACCATCTCCGTCGAGGCTGAGGCCACGCACATCCCGACCGAGGTCACCGTGTCCATCGCGGGTCTTGAGGCCGGTGCGACCATTCACGCCAAGGACCTGGTCCTGCCGGCCGGTACCACGCTGGCCGTCGACGGTGACATCGCCGTTCTGCAGGTCGTCGCCCCGCAGGGCGAGGAGCCGGCTGCCGCGGGTTCCGAGGCCTGAGTTTCGCCTTTTCCTGTCAGCGCTTGCTGATCGACCGCCGTCCGGCTCCACTGGAGCGGGACGGCGGTCGTTTTCGTTTAAGGAGCTTTTGATGTCGGACGATGCGGCGCCCTGGCTGGTCGTGGGTCTCGGGAATCCCGGGGCGGAGTACGCGGGCAACCGTCACAACATCGGTTTCATGGTCGCGGATCTGCTGGCGGAGCGGATGCGGGGGAAGTTCAAGGCGCACAAGGCGCGGGCGCAGGTGGTGGAGGGGCGGATCGGTGCGCCGGGGGCGGGGAGTCGTCGGGTGGTGGTGGCGAAGCCGTTGTCGTTCATGAACTTGTCGGGTGGTCCGGTGACGGCGTTGCGGGACTTCTACAAGGTGCCGTTGGAGCGGGTCGTGGCGGTGCATGACGAGTTGGACATCGACTATCCGACGTTGCGGTTGAAGTGGGGTGGTGGGGACAACGGGCACAACGGTCTGAAGTCGATGACGAAGGCGATGGGGCCTGATTATCACCGGGTGCGGTGCGGTATCGGGCGTCCGCCGGGGCGGATGCAGGTGGCGGATTTCGTGCTGAGGGATTTTTCCTCGGTGGAGCGCAAGGAGCTGGACTGGTTCGTGGACCGGGCGGCGGATGCGGTGGAGTGTCTGGTCCAGGAGGGTCTGGAGCGGGCGCAGTCCTCGTACAACTCCTGAGGGTGTGGGGTGTGGGTACGGGGAAAGCCCCCGTCCGCCGGTGTGGTTTCCGGTGGGCGGGGGCTTTCGTGTGCCGTGGGGCTGTGGGTGGTGGCTGGTGGGTGGGTCAGCCGGTGTTGCGCAGGCCTGCGGCGACGCCGTTGACGGTGAGGAGGAGGGCGCGGGCGAGGAGGGGGTCGGGGGTTTCGCCCTGGGCGGCGGCTGCGCGCTGGCGGGCGAGGAGGGAGACCTGGAGGTAGGAGATGGGGTCGAGGTAGGCGTCGCGGACGGCGAAGGTCTGCTGGAGGACGGGGTGGGAGTCGAGGAGTCGTTGTCCGCCGGTGATGCGCAGGACTTCGTGGACGGTGAGTTCGTGTTCGGCCTGGATGCGGTCGAAGACGTGCTTGAGGTGGTCGGGGACGAGGGTGTCGACGTAGTGGCGGGCGATGCGCAGGTCGGTCTTGGCGAGGGTCATCTCGACGTTGGAGAGGAAGTTGCGGAAGAAGTGCCAGCGGTCGCCCATTTCGGTGAGGACGGTGTCGTGGCCGGCTTCGCGCAGGGCCTTGAGGCCGGAGCCGACTCCGTACCAGCCGGGGACGATCTGGCGGGACTGGGTCCAGCCGAAGACCCAGGGGATGGCGCGGAGGCCGTCGAGTCCGGCGCCGGAGTCGGGGCGGCGGGAGGGGCGGGAGCCGAGGTGGAGGTCGGCGAGCTGGTCGACGGGGGTGGCGGCGAAGAAGTAGGAGGGGAGGTCGGGGTCTTCGACGAGGGTGCGGTAGGCGGCGTGGGCGGCGTCGGAGACGGTGTCCATGGCGGCGTCCCAGCGGGCGAGGTCGTCGTCGGACTGGCGGGGGGCGGTGTGGAGGGCTGAGGCCTGGAGGGTGGCGGCGACGGTGAGTTCGAGGTTTTCGCGGGCGAGGGAGGGGACGAGGTACTTGTCGGAGATGACCTCGCCCTGTTCGGTGACCTTGATCTCGCCTTCGAGGGTGCCCCAGGGCTGGGCGAGGATGGCGTCGTGGGAGGGGCCGCCGCCGCGGCCTACGGTGCCGCCGCGGCCGTGGAAGAGGCGCAGGCGGACTCCGTAGCGGTGGGCGACGTCGCGCAGGCGGCGTTGGGCGCGGTGGATTTCCCACTGGCTGGTGGTGATGCCGCCGAACTTGGAGGAGTCGGAGTAGCCGAGCATGACTTCCTGGACGTCGCCTCTGAGGGAGACGAGGCGTCGGTAGGAGGGGTCGGCGAGCATGTTGTCGAGGATGACGTCGGCGGCGCGGAGTTCGTCGGTGGTTTCGAGGAGCGGGACGATGCCGATCTTGGCCCAGCCGCCGTGGAGGTCGAGGAGGCCGGCTTCGCGGGCGAGGACGGCGGCGGCGAAGACGTCGTCGGCGCCTTGGCACATCGAGATGATGTAGGACTCGATGACTTCGGGGCCGAACTTCTCGAAGGCGTCCTTGATGGCTCCGAAGACGCCGAGGGTCTTGTGGCCTGCGGCGTCGAGGGGTGCGGGGGTGGGGGCGAGGGGGCGGCGGGAGCGGAGTTCCTTGGCGAGGAGCTTTTGCCGGTAGTCGCGGGGCATGTCGCTGTAGCGCCAGGATTCTTCGCCGAGGCGGTCGAAGAGCTGGCCGAGTGCGTGGTGGTGGGCGTCGGCGTGTTCGCGGACGTCCATGGTGGCGAGCTGGAGGCCGAAGGCGGCGAGGGTGCGGATGGTGCGGTCCATGCGGCCGTCGGCGAAGAGGGCTCCGCGGTGTTCGCGCAGGGAGGTCTGGATGAGGGTGAGGTCGGTGAGGAGTTCGGCGGTGCCGAGGTAGTCGCGGCCGTCTTCGTGGGGGGTGGCCTTGGCGAGGCGTTCGCGGGTGTTGACGAGCTTCTGGCGGATGCAGGTGGCCTTGAGGCGGTAGGGCTCTTCGGCGTTGAGGCGCTTGTAGCGGGGGCTGATCTCGGGGAGGTGTTCGAGGTCGGCCTGGAGGGAGGCGAGGAGTTCTTCGGTGGCTCCGGTGTAGCGGATGGAGTTGGAGAGGAGTCCTCGGAGGAAGTCGATGAGTTCGAGGGCGTCGGTGATGCCGTGTTCGTGCTGGAGGATCAGGACGTCGCGGGTGACGTCGGGGGTGACGTTGGGGTTGCCGTCGCGGTCGCCGCCGATCCAGGTGCCGAAGGTGAGGGGGCGGGTGCCGGGGGGGAGGTCGATGCCGACGCGCTGGAGTTCGGCGGCGAGGTCTTCGAGGACGTCTCCGACGGCGCCGGCGTGGAGTTCGTCGAGGTAGTAGATGGCGTTGCGGGCTTCGTCGGTGGGTTCGGGGCGTACGACGCGGAGTTCGTCGGTCTGCCAGACGAGGTCGATGTTCTCGGCGAGGCGCAGGTCGTGGCGGCGGCGGTCGCCGGCTCCGGTGGCGGGTTCTTCGAGGAGGGCGGCGATGCGGCGGAGCTTGTTGAGGACGCTGCGGCGGGCGGCTTCGGTGGGGTGTGCGGTGAAGACGGGCCGGACGTTGAGGTTCTTGACGGTTTCGCGCAGGTGTTCGGGGTCGGCGTCCTTGAGCATGTCGGCGGTGCGGGCGAGGAGGCCGCCTTCGGCCGCGCGGTGGGCGCGGAGTTCCTTGCCGCGGTGCACCTGTTCGGTGACGTTGGCGAGGTGGAAGTAGGTGGAGAAGGCGCGGACGAGCTTGGCGGCGGTTTCGAGGTCGGTGTCGCCGAGGAGGGTGGCGGCGGCTTCGCCGTCGGTGCGGGTGAGGGCCCGGACGCGTTCGACGAGGTCGAGGAGGTCCTGGCCTTCCTGGCGTACGAGGGTTTCGCCGAGGAGGTCGCCGAGGCGGCGGATGTCGGCGCGCAGTTCGGCGTTGGCCATGTCCGCGGGGGTGGCGGTGGCGTGGGGGACGGTGGCCTGGGCCTTGGGGGCCTGGTCAGCACTGCTCACAGGTGCGGCTCCTTGCAGTGTTCGAGCGCTACTGGGCGGTGGGCTCGTGGGGTGCGTGTGGCGGGTGGTGCCTCCCGCGGACTGGGTCCGGGGGCACGTCCGCCGGTGCGCAGCTCGGTTGCCCGTGCGGACCGCGCTGTCCGACGGGACCAGGATAGGTGTCCGTTCCGGGTGGCCGGGTGACTGTGTCAGTCCCTGGTCGGTGGGGGTCGGTGGCCGGGGCGGGGGCGGGGTGGGGGCTGGTGGCGGGGGGTGCGGGTGGTCCGGCGGGGTGTCGTGGCCGTGGGCGCCTCGTGGGGGGCTCGGGGTTTGCCATACTTACGGGGCCGTAGGTTACGGGTCCGTAGGTTGTGCGGGTCCGTGCTCCTCCGGTTCCGGTTGTCGTCGTCTCACTCTTCAGGGGCCCTCATGAAACGCAGTCCCGATCTGGTGGAGGGTGCTGCGGCGTCCTCCGGTCCGCCCACGCCGTCCGGTGCGCCCGACGGGGCCGGTGCGCCCGACGGGGCCGGTGCGCCCACGCCGTCCGGTGCGCCCGACGGGGCCGGTGCGCCTGGTGCGCCCGTGCCGTCCGCGCCGTCCGCGACGCGTGGGGGTGAGAGCAAGCGGTCGGTGGAGCAGGTCGCGCTGCTGGCGTTCATCCTCGTCCCGTTCGTGGCACTGCTGGCGGCGGTGCCGCTGGTGTGGGGCTGGGGGGTGAGCTGGCTGGATCTGGGTCTGATGGTGTTCATGTATTTCCTGGCGTGCCATGGCATCACCATCGGTTTCCACCGGTATTTCACGCACGGTTCCTTCAAGGCGAAGCGGCCGTTGCGGATCGCGCTGGCGGTGATGGGTTCGATGGCGGTGGAGGGGCCGCTGGTGCGGTGGGTGGCCGATCACCGCAAGCATCACCGGTACTCGGACCAGGAGGGTGATCCGCATTCGCCGTGGCGGTTCGGGGAATCGGTTCCGGCGTTGTTGAAGGGGTTGTGGTGGGCGCACATCGGGTGGCTCTTCGACGAGGAGCAGACGGATCAGCTGAAGTACGCGCCCGATCTGGTGAAAGATCCGGTGATCCGGCGGATCTCGCGTGATTTCGTGTTCTGGACGCTGTTCTCGCTGGCGTTGCCGCCGCTGGTCGGGGGTCTGGTGACGATGTCGTGGTGGGGTGCTTTCACGGCGTTCTTCTGGGGTTCTCTGGTGCGGGTGGCGTTGTTGCACCATGTGACGTGGTCGATCAATTCGATCTGTCATGCGGTGGGGAGGCGTCCGTTCGCGTCGCGGGACCGCAGTGGGAACGTGTGGTGGCTGGCGGTGCTGTCGTGCGGGGAGTCCTGGCACAACCTGCACCACGCGGACCCGACGTCGGCGCGGCACGGGGTGCTGCGGGGACAGGTGGATTCGAGTGCGCGGCTGATCCGCTGGTTCGAGCGGCTGGGCTGGGCGTCGGACGTGCGGTGGCCGTCACAGGCGCGGCTGGATGCCCGGCGCAAGGTCAATGCGACGAACGCGGCATGATGGGGGATGTGGCGATCGACGGCGGTAATTCCAGCAGCGACAAGCCCCGGCGTGGCCGCCGGGTGCGGATGACGGGCGCGGAGCGGCGCCAGCAGCTGCTGGACATCGGCCGGACCTTGTTCGCGGAGAAGGGTTTCGAGGGCACCTCGGTGGAGGAGATCGCGGCGAAGGCCGGGGTGTCGAAGCCGGTGGTGTACGAGCACTTCGGGGGCAAGGAGGGGCTCTACGCGGTGGTCGTGGACCGGGAGATGCGGCAGTTGCTGGACGGGGTGACGGGTGCGCTGACGGCCGGGCATCCGCGGGAGCTGCTGGAGCAGGCGGCGTTCGCGTTGCTGGATTACATCGAGTCGTACACGGACGGTTTCCGGATTCTGGTGCGGGATTCGCCGGTGGCGCAGTCGACGGGGACGTTCGCGTCGCTGATCAGTGACATCGCGACGCAGGTCGAGGACATTCTGGGGCTGGAGTTCAAGGCGCGGGGTTTTGATCCGAAGCTGGCGCCGTTGTACGCGCAGGCGCTGGTGGGGATGGTGGCGCTGACGGGGCAGTGGTGGCTGGATGTGCGCCGGCCGCGGAAGGCGGAGGTGGCGGCGCACCTGGTGAACCTGGCGTGGCACGGGCTGGACGGCCTGGAGGCGAAGCCCCTGCTGATGGGTCACCGCAAGAGCTGACGGGGCGGCGTCCGGCCGGCCCGTGGTCCGGCGCTCGCCCCGGCCCGCGCGTAGTGTCCCGACCCCGACCCGGTCCCCGGGCGGTGTCCGGACCGTCCGCGGGCGCTGTCCGTGGGGGTCTGTGGGGGTGGTGTCCGGGGTCTGTCCGGGCTCTGTCCTGATTCCGTCACAGAACCGAAAGGTTGTACGAGAAATCAGTTCTGCCCGGGGAAACGCAGGGGTAGTCTGAAGATCACTTCCCGGGGGGGAACGTACGATCGATGCGCGGTGCCGTACTGGCGCGCGCTCTCATGATTGTCGTGGCTACCACCCGGTTCTACCTGCGATCCAGGGGGAACCCTCTCTTGCGTACTCAGCACCTCGGCCGCATCGCGGCCTGCACCGCCCTCGCCCTTTCCGTGGGCACCCTTCTCTCCGCCGGGCAGGCGGCCGCCGCCGGCAAGGCGTCGGACCGTCCCTCGGCCGCCGCTGCCAAGGGGTCGGCCGCCCCGAAGGCCGGCATCCCGCACGCCGACACCCCGGCTCCCGGTGTCCTGACGGCTCCGAAGGGCGCCAAGGACAAGGGTGCGCGCGCCGCCGCGCCCCAGGGCCTGGCCGCCACGACGACCGTCAAGGTCGCCCAGCCGCGTCTGGACCTCGACGGCGACGGCTTCAGCGAGCTGGCCTTCCGTACGACCCGCGGTTACACCGGTGTCTTCGCGACCGGTGTCCCGGCCGGCGACCCGGCGACCGACCTCCGTATCGAGGGCGACACGTCCGAGACGGTCAAGGACATCATCGCCCTCGGCAACGTGGGCGGCGGCTGGAACCCCGAGATCCTCACGCTGACCTTCGACGGCAAGCTCCAGCTCCGGGAGACCTCCGGCGGCTACGCGGGGGCGCCGACCTGGACCGGCACCGGCTGGCAGGTCTACAACCGGGTCGTCTCGGCGGGCGACCTGAACAAGGACGGCCGTCCCGACCTCATCGCCCGCACCCCGGACGGTGACCTGTACTCCTACCGGAGCACCGGCAACCTCGCCGCGCCGTTCGCGGACCGGGTCAAGGTCAGCGGGGGCTGGAACCAGTACGACCAGATCGTCGGCCTGAGCGACGTCGACGGCGACGGCGACGCGGACGTGCTGGGCCGCACCTTCTCGGGCGACCTGTTCCTCCACAAGGGCACCGGCAACGCCGCGAGCCCGTTCGAGTGGCGGACCCAGATCGCCACCGGCTGGACCGGTTACACGCAGATGATCGCCGCCGACGACATCGACGGCGACGGCCGGGCCGACATGATGGGCGTCACCCCCACCGGTGACCTCTTCTGCCACTTCTCCGAGGGCAACGGTCTGTTCTCCGAGCGGTACGACTGCGGCACCAACTGGGTCGACGCCGAGCTGTTCATCGGCTCCGGCATCACCCCGGTCTACGGCAAGCACAACCTGGGCATCGTCGACAACGCGGGCCAGTACCAGTCGTACGACAACATGACCAACGGCAACTTCTTCGAGCCGCGCAAGGTCCTCGACTTCGTGTGGCCGGACGACGGTTCGAAGCTGGTCGTGGCCTCGGGCATGGACAAGGTCAACTGGGGGCACAAGCTCCAGGCCAACCAGTGGGGCCTGACCAACCACACCACCGGCCGCTCCATCGCGGGTGACTGGTGGGGCGTGACCGACCTCGTCCTCGGCGGCGGCGACGTCTCCGGTGACGGCAAGGGCGACCTGCTGACCCGTGACATCTGGGGCAGCCTCTACGTCCACCAGGGCAACGGCACCGGCAGCGCCTTCGCGGCGCCGGTCAACATCGGCGGCGGCTGGAACCAGTACAAGCACGTCGCGAGCGGTGACTTCAACGCCGACGGCCACGCGGACGCGGTCGGCGTCACCGGCACCAACGACCTGTACTTCCACCCGGGCACCGGCAAGGCGAACGCGCCCTTCGCCGAGCGCTGGTTCGTCACCAACGTGTTCAAGGACTTCAAGGGCGTCACCTCCCCCGGTGACCTCACCGGTGACGGCAAGGCCGACCTGGTCTTCGCCGAGGCCAACGGCAGCCTGTGGCGCGCCGAGGGCGGCAACAGCCAGTTCGGCAGCGACGTCCTGAAGCCGCTCGTGTTCTTCCGCGGTGGCGTGGACTTCCGCAACATCGGCTAGTCGTACCGGCACCACACCGCACGGCACGACCGACGCGACGGCGCCCCGTCACCGGATCTCCGGTGGCGGGGCGCCGTCGCGTCGTCGTGGAGGAGGTCAGGCCGTTCTGCGGGCGATGGCGAAGATGCGGCGGAAGGGGAAGACGGTGCCGTGCGGGCCGGCGGGGTAGGCGGTGCGCAGGCGGTCGCGGTATTCGGCGAGGAAGGCGTCGACGGCGTCCTGGTCGTCGCCCAGTGCGGTCAGGACGGGGCGCAGGGCGGTGCCCTTGACCCAGTCGAGGACCGGGTCGGGGCCCTGGAGGAGCTGGTAGTAGGTGGTTTCCCAGACGTCGACGGCGCAGCCGAGTTCGGTGAGGCGGTCGAAGTACTCGGCGGGCCGCAGGAGGTGGACGTAGCGGGTTCCGTGGCCGGCGAGGCGGGTGCGCCAGCGGGGGGTTTCGCAGAGGTCGGCGAGCAGGGCGTGGCTGGGGGCGCTGTGGTTGCCGGGGACCTGGAAGGCGAAGGTGCCGCCGGGGCGCAGGCCGTTGGTCCAGGCGGCGAAGGAGCCGGGGTGGCCGGGGACCCACTGGAGGGCGGCGTTGGAGACGATCAGGTCGTAGGGCTCCTCGGGGAGCCAGTCGGTGAGGTCGCCGGGGCGGAAGTCGAGGCTGCCGCCGCCGCTGGTGGGGCCGGCGTAGCCCTCGGTGGCGCGGTCGAGCATCTCGGGGGAGAGGTCGTAGCCGGTGATGCGGGCCTGGGGCCAGCGGTCGGCGAGGAGGGCGGTGACGTTGCCGGGGCCGCAGCCGAGGTCGGCGACGCGGGGGCCGGGGGTTGCTCCGGACGGGGTCGGGGGGTGGGCGGGCAGTTCGGGTATGCGGGCCAGGAGGTCCAGGAAGGGGCGGGCGCGGTGACCGGCGTGGCGCAGGTACTGCTGGGGGTCCCAGGTGGGGGTGGCGGGTGCGGTGGAGGTGGGGTGGGCGGGGGTGCGGGCCGCCGTGGTGTCGGGGTGCATGCGTGAGCCTCCTTGCGGGTGGGGCGGTCGGAAGCGGAGACCGTTCCGGCCCCCTCCATGCCCCGTGCTGACCCAGAATATATCTCGACCACAAGATTCTCGATATGGAGATGCTCGACATGAAGAGACTCCACATCGACAGACCCCTTACACTGATCGACATGGAGGACGAGGTCGACCGACTGGTCGCGGCATGGCGGCGGGAGCGCCCTGACCTCGACGTGGAACCGCTCGAAGTGCTGAGCCGCGTCAGCAGGCTCGCGCGCCATCTCGACCGCGCCCGCAGGCTGGCCTTCGCCGAGCACCAGCTGGAGCCGTGGGAGTTCGACGTCCTGACCTCGCTGCGGCGGGCCGGAGCGCCCTACCAGCTCTCCCCCGGTCAGCTCCTGACCCAGACCCTGGTCACCTCGGGCACCATGACCAACCGCATCGACCGGCTCGCCAAGAAGGGCCTGGTCGAGAGGTTGCCGGACCCCAGTGACCGGCGCGGGGTGCTGGTCCGGCTGACCCCGGAGGGCCGGGACCGCGCCGACCAGGCCCTGGCCGGGCTGCTGGCCCAGGAACGGGCCATCCTGGCCCAGCTCTCGCAGGACCAGCGCGGCGACCTGGCGGCGCTGCTACGCCGGCTGACCGCTCCGTTCGACAACATCCCCGGCTAGGTCCGCCGGACGGACCCCGGCCCGGCGGGCCAGGGCCACGGCCGCGAGCGTGGAGTGGACCCCGAGCTTGCCCAGCACGTTCTGCATGTGGGTGCGGACGGTGTGCGGCGACAGGAACAGCCGCGCCGCCACGTCCTTGCGGCCCAGTCCCGCCACCATGCAGCGCAGCACCTCGTGCTCGCGCGGGGTGAGGGACTCCACGAGCCGTTCGCTGTCCGTACGGTGCTTGCGCGCCGCGGTCAGCTCCCGGAGCACCCCGGTGAGCAGCGCGGGCGGCAGGTGGGTCTCCTCGCGCAGGACCCCGCGGACGACGGCCAGCAGCCGCGAGAGCGAGCAGTCCTTGGCCACCCAGCCCGAGGCGCCCGCCTGGAGCGCGAGGGCGGCCCGGCGCGGGTCGTCGCGTTCGGCCAGGACGACGGTGCGGACCCCCGGGTGGGAGACCCGTACCCCGGCGACCAGCGCGATCCCGTCCGGGCCGGGGGGCGGTCCGGACGGCGGCGTGCCGACCGGGGCCCGGGGGGCGGGCAGGGACCCGGCGGCGGCGAGGTCGGCGTCGACCAGCAGGACGTCGAAGCGGCGGCCCTCGGCCGCCGCCCGTTCGAGGCAGCGCAGCGCGGCGGGACCGCTGCCGGCCGCGGACACGTCCACGTCCGGCTCGGCCGCGAGTGCGGCGGCCAGGGATTCGGCGAAGATGCGGTGGTCGTCGACCACCAGAACCCGGATACGAAGAACCATGAAACCCCCAAGGGTCGGGGAACGGACGACTGCGGGCACGGCGCCCGGACCGGGTGGTCCGCAGCTGCCCCGGCCGCCGCCGTGACCTCTCTGCACTGCCCCGGAACCGGACGTCGTACCCGACATGTCTCGACCCCTGAATCAACACCGGCCCCCACCGGTGTCACGCATCAGCGTAGGGCCGGGGGGCGGGGGCGTTGGCCGAATAGCGGAAGTTTTGCCTGGGGTTTCCCCGCGCGGCCGTTCCGGACACTCCGCGCGGTGGCCTGAATTCGACCATCTGGACGGTTCGCGGGGGGCGGCTCCGGGCCTGCGGGTGCCGTGGGCAGGTGCGCGCGGGATATTTCGCCCGGCGTGTGCGCGCCGGGCGCCCGCGCGCGGCGCCCGTACCCCGCGCGCCCCTGACGCGCGTACGCCCCCGCACCTCTGAGGGGGTGCGGGGGCGCGTACGCGCGTCAGGAACGGTGGCCGCCGCAGGAACGGTGAGGCACCCGTGGCGGTGCGGCGTCAGTGGCGGTGGCGCTGGGCGAACTCCCAGGCGTCCGCGACGATGCCCGTCAGCTCCGCGCGGCGCGGGGTCCAGCCGAGGCGCTCGTGGGCCGTGCGGGCGGAGGCCACCAGCACCGCCGGGTCACCGGCCCGGCGCGCGGCGGCGACCTCGGGGATCTCCTTGCCGGTGACCTCGCGGACGGTCTCGATGACCTCGCGGACGGAGAACCCGTTGCCGTTGCCCAGGTTGCAGATCAGGTGCTCGCCCCCGGTGGCGTGGTCCAGCGCGGCCAGGTGGGCCTCGGCGAGGTCGGCCACGTGGATGTAGTCGCGCACGCAGGTGCCGTCCGGGGTCGGGTAGTCGTCGCCGAAGACCGAGATGGACTCGCGCTCACCCAGGGCCACCTGGAGCACCAGCGGGATCAGGTGGGTCTCGGGGGCGTGCCGCTCCCCGAACTCCTTGTACGAGCCGGCCACGTTGAAGTAGCGCAGCGAGACGGCGGCCAGGCCGTGCGCGACGCACTCCCCCGCGATCATGTGGTCCACGGCCAGCTTCGAGGCTCCGTAGGGGTTGGTCGGCGCGGTCACCGAGGCCTCGGTGAGCAGGCCCTCGGTGGGCTCCCCGTAGGTGGCGGCGGTGGAGGAGAAGACCAGCTTGCGCACGCCGGCCGTACGCATCGCGCCGAGCAGGGCGAGGGAGCCGCCGACGTTGTTGTCCCAGTACTTGCCGGGGTTCACCACGGACTCGCCGACCTGCGAGAAGGCCGCGAAGTGCAGGACCGCGTCGTAGGAGGGGTCCAGGTACTCGGCGGCGTCCTGGATGCGGGCCTCGATGAAGGCGGCGCCCTTCGGCAGGCCCGCGCGGAAGCCGGTGGAGAGGTTGTCGACGATCGTGACCTCGTGGCCGGCCTCCAGGAGGTGGGCCGCGACCACGCTGCCCACATATCCGGCGCCGCCGGTGACCAGGTACTTGCTCACGTCGTCTACTGCCTCTCGCAAGGGGGACGCACACGGGACGCGTGTGCTGGTCACTGGCTTACCCGATTCCGCGCCCACGGGGAAATCGGCGCCGCCGCGCGGTCCGTACGGGAACCCCCGCGCCGGGCCGGACCGGGTCAGGTGCGCGAGGTCAGGTCCGCGCGGTCACGTCCGCGCGGTCAGGTGTGCGCGGTCAGGTGTGCGCGGTCAGGTGTGCGCGGTGGCAGGCGGGGGCAGGGCACGGTCCAGCAGGCCGGTCCGGGCGGCCAGCGCGGCGGCCTCCAGGCGGGAGCCGACGCCCAGCTTCATCAGCACGCGCTGGACGTGGGTGCGGGCGGTGCTCGGGGCGATCGCCATGCCCGCGGCGATGAGCCGGGTGTCCTCCCCCTCCGCGACCCTGACCAGTACCTCCACCTCGCGCGGGGTGAGCATCCGCAGCAGCCTGCTGCCCTCGTCGTCGGGCTGGACGGCGGGGTTGAGGAGTTCGGCGAAAGCGCTCTGGAGCAGTTGCGGGGAGATCGCGGTCTCCCCCGCCCTCGCCTTGGCGAGGGCCCGTTCCACGCCTTCGATCCGCTCGTCCTGGCGCACGTACCCCGAGGCTCCGGCGGCGAAGGCGGCGGCGATCCCGCGCGGGCTGGGCACCGGGCCCAGGACGACCACGGCGATCTGCGGGCGTTCGCGCTTGATGCGGACGACCGGTTCGAAGACCCCTGGCTCGGCGGGGGAGGAGGTGCCCAGCAGGCAGACCTCCGGCGCGCGGCTGATGACCAGCTCCGCGGCGCCCGCGGCGGGGGCCGCCGCGGCGAGCACCCGGTGCCCCCGGAGTTTCAGGGCCGAGGCGAGCGCCTCGGCCAGCAGCCGGTGCTCGTCGACCACCATGACCCGTACGCCCATCGCGCCACCCACCCCCGACCCTTCTGCCCCGGCAAGCTACACGCTTGTTCGACGGCGTGCGGGCGATACGGCGCAGAAGCCTCCGGACGGGCGGACCTGCCGGGGGTGCGGGGGCGGGGTGCGGGGGCGGTCAGCGGTGGTGGCGGCGGTCAGCGGTGGGTGGTGAAGGAGACGAAGAGGTACTCCGGGTCGCCGGTGTCCGAGTACGGCTTGCGGGCCCCGGTGCGGGCGATGAAGAGCCTGCCGTCGTGGTAGCGGTACTCGGAGCGTTCCGGGGCGAAGGCGGCCTCGGCGCGGCGGCTCTCCTGCCGTGCCGGGTTCTCCATGAGGAGGGTCTCCTTCATCGTCGTGCCGTCGATCCTGACGACCTGGCCGCCCTTGTCGTAGGGGGCGACCTTGTAGGCGATGATGTCCGGCCCGTCCATGCGCAGCGGGTAGAGGGTGTACCCCTCGCCCGCGTCGGCGCGGTCGGTGGTCTGTTTGCCGGTGTTCAGGTCGAAGGAGAGGAGTTCGTTGGTGCGGCCGACGGGGTTCTTGCCCTGGTGCTCGTACGAGGGCAGGTAGACCTTGCCGTTGCCGACGACCATGTTGACGCACTGCTCGACCTCGGTGGCCGGGCACTTGGGCGCGTAGTTGCCCGAGGCGAGCGGGATGCGGGCCTTGAGGGCGCCGGTGTCGTCGACGACGAAGAGGTCGCTGACGTTGGTGGCGTTCTTCGCGGTGCCGCCGACGTTGGCGGCGACGACCAGCGGCTCGGTGGAGATGATCCCGGCGCGTTCGATGCCCTGGGAGAGCTTGTACGAGGAGACGGGCGCGCCGGTGACCGGGTCGAGGACCTGGGCGTAGAGGGTGGGGCGGGAGCTCTGGCCGCAGGTGCGCAGGACGGCGAGGGTCTCGCCGCCCGCGTAGCCGGTGTCGCGGCAGCCTTCGGCGTCGACCTTGGGCTGCCAGCGGGGGGTGCCGTCGGCGAGGTCCCAGGCGGCGCCGCCGGAGAGGCCGCCCGCGGCGACGGTCCGGCCGCTGAGGGTGACCTCGGTGAAGGTGATGTCGGTGTCTCCGCCGGTGGCGGACCGGGCGGTGGCGGACCACACGAGTTTTCCGGTGGTGAGGTCGATGACGGCGACCTTGGTGCAGCGGGGGTACTTCCGGCCCGCCGTGGGGAGCGCGTCGTGGAGGAGGACGGCCGTCCTGTTGTCGCTGATGTGGGCGGTGGCGCCGCAGATCTGGGCGGGGAGGGGCAGCTCCCACTTCCTGGCCCCGTCGGCGAGGCCGTATCCGACGATCCTGGCGACGTCGGACTTGACGTAGGCGGAGGCGGTGAGCCAGGAGCCCCTGACGGAGACGAGTTCCTCGGGCTGCGGGAGCGGGACGTCGGCCAGTTTCCGGGACCGGGGGTCGGCCGGGGCCTTCTCGTCGCCGCCGGGGCCCTGGGGCCTGTCGCCGTCGGGGGTGGTGGGGGCGCCGTCGGCGGTGGGGCGGGCGGCGGCGGTGTCCTGGTCCGAGACGTACCAGAGGCCGGTGCCGATGATGAGGACGACGGCCAGCAGGGCGGCGCCGACGATCGCCAGCTGGGTACGGGCGCTGCCGCCGGGCGGGGGTGCGGCCGGGGGGCCGTGGAGGGGTGTGGTGGGCGGGCCGTAGGGCGGCGGGGCTCCGAAGCCGCCGGGGGGCGGGTCCTGGAGGGGGCCGAAACCGGGCGGGGCGGGCGGGTCGGCCGACGGCGGGGACCCGTAGGGGGACGGGGTGGTGCCGAAACCGCCGGGCGGGGGCTGGTGCGGGGGCGGCGGGGTGCTCATCGGGTACGCGGTGCCTCTCGGTGGGCGCCCGGCGGGCGCTCGGTGGACTCGTTCTGCCGGCCGGTTCACCCGGCGGGGTGTCCGCGGGCCCGTGTCTGCGGGCCCGCCGGCCGGTCTGTTTGCCGGTCCTACTTGCCGGTCCTACTTGCCGAAGGCCATCAGGAGCCGCTCGTCCTCGCCCCGGGCGCGCAGCCGGGTGGTGGAGAGGAAGAGGCGGCCGTCGGCGTAGTCGGCCTCGGGGCGGGTCAGGGCGGCCTCGGCGAGGGCCGCGGGCCCGGACGGGAGGCGCAGGAGGGTGGTGGGCGGGCCGCCCGCGGCGGGGAAGGCGAGGAGTTCGCCGCCCTGGCCGTCGGCGGCTTCGCGGTGGGCGAGGAGGCGGCCGTCGGCGGTCTTGAGCGGGGTGAGGGTGCGCCCGTCGCCGGCCGGGGCGCGCCAGCGGGTGCGGCCGGTGGTGAGGTCGAGGGCGACGATCTCGTTGGCGGTGCCGGGGCGGGTCACGGTGGGCAGGTAGAGCGTGGTGGCGTCGGTGGCGGCGGCGGTGCAGTCCTGGAGGGAGGGGTCGAGGGTGTCGGTGCAGCCGACGGTGAAGTCGCCGTCGGCGGTGAGGGTGGCGCGCTGTGTCCCGTCGGGGCCCAGGACGACGACGGCGCGTTTCCTGTCGGCCTTGTCGGTGAGGTCGAGGACGAGCGGGTCGAGGGAGTGGACCTGGGTGACGGTGAAGCCCTTGGGGAGCCGGTGGCTCCAGGTGGTGCGGCCGGTGAGGGGGTCGGTGTCCTGGATCTCGACGGTGCGGTCGGGGTCCTGGCAGGTGGCGACGGCGATCATGCGGCCCTGGCCTGCGGCGTAGGTGTCGGGTCGGCAGCCTTCGGGGCGCAGGGAGGTGAAGAGTTTCTCGCCGGTGGAGACCTTGAAGGCGCTGGCGGCGCCGAGGCGGTTGACGGCCACGGTGTCGGCGGTGAGGGTGAGGCCGGCGGTGGTGAAGAGGTCGAAGACGCCTTCCCTGGGGACTTCTTCGGACCAGCCCGCGCGGCCCGCCTTGAGGTCGATCATGCGCAGCTGGTTGCAGCCCGCCGTCTCGGAGCCGCTTTCGCGGTGGAGGACGACGGTCTTGCCGTCGGGGGTGGTGCGGTCGGTGACGGCACAGATCGCGGTGGGGAGGGAGAGCGTCCATTTCTGGGTGCCGTCGGCGGTGGCGTAGCCGGTGAGGGTGGTGTGGACGGCTTTGACGAGGGTGTCGCCGACGATCCACTGGCCTCGGGCGCCGACGCCGGCGCCGGGTCCGTCGATCCTGCTGGTCCGGGACCACAGGGCCCTGTCCTCGCCCGGTGTGCGGCCGGAGTCGAGGTTCTCGGCGGGGGCCGCGCCGCCGTTGCCGTCGTCGGGGCCGTCGTCGGGGCCGGAGGGTGTGGGGGTGGCGGGCGGGGTGCTCCGGGCCTGCGGGGGCCGGGCGGCGGCGTCGGCGTCGGCCAGGAGGGCGTGGGCGCCGGTGGCGGCGGCCAGGAGCGCGGCGGCGGTCGCGGCGGCGATCAGGGCGGGCCGTCGCCCGCCCGGCCGCCCGCCCGGGGCGGTTACCGCGGGGGCGGGCGGGAGCGGCGGGACCAGGGGCAGGGGCGGGAAGCCGTGGCCGGGCTGCCGCAGGTCGCGGACCGGGTCGGGGGCCGGGTCGGGGAAGGGCAGGGCGTAGGGGTTCGGGCCCTGCGGGGGGCCGGGGGCGGCGGGCGGCGGGGCGGGCAGGTGTCCGTAACCGGGGGGCGCGGGCGGCTGGTTCGGCGGCGGGGGCTGCTCGGTCATCAGCGCGTGCCTTCGGTAGCGGGGGCCTGAGGATGCTCTTTTCTATCACTGGCCGTCGCGGCACCGGCCGGGAGACGGGTACGGGCCGGTCCGTCCCTGTTCCCAGGGGCGGACCGGCCCGTGCCGTGGCCGGTTCCCGTACGGTCCGGGGCGGGGCGGTTACGCCTCCTCGGCCAGTTCCAGCCAGCGCATCTCCAGCTCGTCGCGCTCGGTGAGGAGGGCGCGCAGTTCGGCGTCGAGCTTGGCGACCTTGTCGTAGTCGGTGGAGTTGTCGGCGATCTGCGCGTGCAGGCTGCTCTCGCGGTCGGAGACCTTGTTGAGCTGGCGCTCGATCTTCTGGAGTTCCTTCTTCGCGGCGCGGGAGTCGCCCGAGGCCGTGGTCTTCGCGGCGGCGGGGGCCGGGGCGGGGGCGGCGGCCTCGGTCATCCTGCGGCGGCGTTCCAGGTACTCGTCCAGGCCGCGCGGGAGCATGCGCAGGCTGGCGTCGCCCAGGAGGGCCATCACGGTGTCGGTGGTGCGCTCGATGAAGAACCGGTCGTGGGAGATGACGATCATCGAGCCGGGCCAGCCGTCGAGGAGGTCCTCCAGCTGGGTGAGGGTCTCGATGTCGAGGTCGTTGGTGGGCTCGTCGAGGAAGAGGACGTTGGGTTCGTCCATGAGCAGGCGCAGGATCTGCAGGCGGCGGCGCTCGCCGCCGGAGAGGTCGCCGACCGGCGTCCACTGCTTCTCCTTGGTGAAGCCGAACTGCTCGCAGAGCTGGCCCGCGGTCAACTCGCGGCCCTGGCCGAGGTCGACGCGGTCGCGGACGCGCTGCACGGCTTCCAGGACCCGCAGGGAGGGGTCGAGTTCGCCGACCTCCTGGGAGAGGTAGGCGAGCTTGACGGTCCGGCCGACGGTGACGGTGCCCGCGGCGGGCTGGGTCTCGCCCTGGGTGCGGGCGGCGTCGGCGAGGGCGCGGAGCAGGGAGGTCTTGCCCGCGCCGTTGACACCGACGAGGCCGATGCGGTCGCCGGGGCCGAGGTGCCAGGTGAGGTGTTTGAGGAGGGTCTTGGGGCCGGCCTGGACGGTGACGTCCTCCAGGTCGAAGACGGTCTTGCCGAGGCGGGCGTTGGCGAAGCGCATCAGTGCGGAGCGGTCGCGCGGCGGGGGCACGTCGGCGATGAGTTCGTTGGCGGCTTCGATGCGGTAGCGCGGCTTGGAGGTGCGGGCGGGGGCGCCGCGCCGCAGCCAGGCCAGTTCCTTGCGCATCAGGTTCTGCCGCTTGGACTCCTCGGTGGCGGCGATGCGGTCGCGTTCGGCGCGGGCGAAGACGTAGTCGCTGTAGCCGCCCTCGTACTCGTGGACGTCGCCGCGCTGGACGTCCCACATGCGGGTGCAGACCTGGTCGAGGAACCAGCGGTCGTGGGTGACGCAGACGAGTGCGGAGCGGCGTTCCTGGAGGTGTCCGGCCAGCCAGGAGATGCCTTCGACGTCGAGGTGGTTGGTGGGTTCGTCGAGGACGAGGAGGTCCTGGTCGGCGATGAGGAGCTGGGCGAGGGCGATGCGGCGGCGCTCGCCGCCGGAGAGGGGGCCGATGACGGTGTCGAGGCCCTGGCCGAAGCCGGGGAGGTCGAGGCCGCCGAAGAGTCCGGTCAGGACGTCACGGATCTTGGCGTTTCCGGCCCACTCGTGGTCGGCCATGTCCCGGATGATCTCGTGCCGGATGGTGGCGGTGGGGTCGAGGGAGTCGTGCTGGGTGAGGACTCCCATGCGCAGGCCGCCGGACTGGGTGACCCGGCCGGTGTCGGGTTCCTCCAGTTTGGCGAGCATCCGGATGAGGGTGGTCTTCCCGTCGCCGTTGCGGCCGACGACGCCGATCCGGTCCCCCTCGGACACGCCGAGGGAGATGCCGTCGAGCAGGGTACGTGTGCCGTACACCTTGCTGACTGCCTCGACATTGACCAGATTGACGGCCATCAGACGCGCTCCAGGGAAGGGGTGGGGATCAGCCCCTCAGCCTAACGGTCCGGGCCCGGGTTCCGGTCAGCCCGGCAGGACCGTGGCGCCGGGGGCCGGGCTGGTGGCCGTGCGGGTGGTGCGGCAGGTCGCGGAGGCTTCCAGGGCGGCGGCGACCTCGGCGGCGGCGCGGGCGTCGCGGACGAGGAAGGCGGTGGTGGGGCCCGAGCCGGAGACCAGGGCGGCCAGCGCTCCGGCCCCGGTGCCGGCCGCCAGGGTCCGCGCCAGGTGGGGGCGGAGCGAGAGCGCGGCGGGCTGGAGGTCGTTGGCGAGGGCTCCGGCGAGCCGGTCGGGGTCGCCGGAGGCGAGGGCGGCCAGGAGTCCGGGCGAGGCCTGGGGTTCGGGGACGGTCCGGCCGTCCTCGGCGGCGAGGCGGTCGAACTCGCGGAAGACGGCCGGGGTGGACAGGCCGTCCTCGGCGACGGCGAAGACCCAGTGGAAGGTCCCGGCGGGGACGGGGGTCAGGACCTCGCCGCGGCCGGTGCCCAGGGCGGCTCCGCCGAGGAGGCTGAAGGGGACGTCGCTGCCGAGGACGGCGCAGATGTCGAGGAGTTCGGCGCGCGGGGTCTTCAGGCCCCACAGGGCGTCGCAGGCCAGGAGGGCCGCCGCGCCGTCCGCGCTGCCGCCCGCCATGCCGCCGGCGACGGGGATGTTCTTGGCGATGTGGAGGTGGACGTCGGGGGTGAGGCCGCTCCGGGCGGCGAGGATCTCGGCGGCGCGGGCGGCGAGGTTGGTGCGGTCCAGGGGGACCTGGTCCGCGTCCGGGCCCGCGCAGGTGACGGTCAGGCCGGGAGCGGCGCTCGCGGTGACCTCGTCGTACAGGGAGACGGCGAGGAAGACGTTGGCCAGGTCGTGGAAGCCGTCGGGGCGGGCGGCGCCCACGGCGAGCTGGACGTTGACCTTGGCGGGGACGCGTACGGTCACCGGGGCCCGGCCGGGGGCGGTGGGGGCCGGGGCGCCCGGCCCGGGGGCGGTGGGGGCTCCGGTGACGGCTCCGGTGGGGTTCACAGCGCGGGTGGGATTCACAGCGCGGGCCTTTCCGGCTGGGGCTTGTGCTCGGCGATCGCGGCGAACTCCTCGACGGTGAGGGACTCCCCGCGGGCCTGCGGGGAGACCCCGGCGGCGGTCAGCGCCGCCTCGGCGCCCGCGGCCGATCCGGCCCAGCCGGACAGGGCGGCGCGCAGGGTCTTGCGGCGCTGCGCGAAGGCCGCGTCCACGACGGCGAAGACCTCCTTCCGGGAGGCGGTCGTCCGCACCGGCTCGGCGCGGCGCACCAGCGAGACGAGGCCGGAGTCGACGTTGGGCGCGGGCCAGAAGACGTTGCGGCCGATGGAGCCGGCCCGCTTGACGTCGGCGTACCAGTTGGCCTTGACGGAGGGGACTCCGTAGACCTTGTTGCCGGGGCGGGCGGCGAGGCGGTCGGCGACCTCGGCCTGGACCATGACGAGGGTGCGCTCGATGGTCGGGAAGCGGCCGAGCATGGTCAGCAGGACCGGGACGGCCACGTTGTACGGGAGGTTGGCGACGAGCGCGGTGGGCGCCGGGCCGGGCAGTTCGGTGACGAGCATCGCGTCGGAGTGGACGAGGGTGAAGCGGTCGGCGCGCGCGGGCATGCGGGCGGCGATGGTGGCGGGCAGCGCGGCGGCCAGCACGTCGTCGATCTCGACGGCGGTGACCCGGTCGGCGGCCTCCAGCAGGGCCAGGGTCAGCGAGCCGAGCCCCGGACCGACCTCGACGACCACGTCGTCGGGGCGCACCTCGGCGGTGCGGACGATGCGGCGGACCGTGTTGGCGTCGATGACGAAGTTCTGGCCCTTCTGCTTCGTCGGGCGCACGCCGAGGACGGCGGCCAGTTCCCGGATGTCGGCCGGGCCGAGGAGGGCGTCGGAAGGGCTCTGGGGGGTCGCGTGGGGCTGCTGCTCTGCGGTGCTCACCGGTAAAGCCTACGGCCGCAGGGGGGCCACGGGGTCGCCCCCCGCTGCGCGGGGAGCTTCTTCGCCCGGTAGCCCTGTTCCGGGCCCGCCGCGTCCTGCGGGCGTCCGCTCCCGCCGGGGTCCTGCCAGGTGGTGACGTCGAACGGGTGGAGGCCGCCGGAGGCGGTGGCGGAGGCGGGCCCCGGTCCCGGACCGGACGAGCCGGGCGCGGTCCGGGAGGCGCGGGGCGCGGGGTGCGGGGTGAGGGGTGAGGGGTGAGGGTTCAGTAGGCGAAGGCGCGGGCGGTGTTCGCGGCCAGGGCCGTCGCCATGGCGTCCTCGTGCAGGCCCCGGACGGCCGCCATGGCCCGGACGGTCAGCGGGATGAGGTACGGCGCGTTGGGCCGCCCCCGGTACGGGGCGGGGGTCAGGAAGGGGGCGTCCGTCTCGACGAGGACCCGGTCCAGCGGGGTCACGGCGAGGGCCTCGCGCAGCGGGGCCGCGTTCTTGAAGGTGACGGTCCCGGCGAAGGACAGGTAGTACCCGGCGGCGGCGCACTCGCGGGCCATGTCGGCGTCGCCGGAGTAGCAGTGGAAGACGGTGCGTTCGGGCGCGCCCTCCTCGCGCAGGACGCGCAGGACGTCCGCGTGGGCCTCGCGGTCGTGGATGACGAGGGCCTTGCCCTGGCGCTTGGCGATCTCGATGTGCGCGCGGAAGGAACGTTCCTGGGCGGCCATGCCCTCCGGCCCGGTACGGAAGTGGTCGAGGCCGGTCTCGCCGACGGCCTTGACGTGCGGGAGGGCCGCGAGGGCCTCGATCTCGGCCAGGGCCTCGTCCAGCGCCGCCTCGCCACCGCCGGGCCGCGCCCCCTGCCGGCTCCAGCCGTCGGGATCGCCGTGGACGATGCGGGGGGCCTCGTTCGGGTGCAGGGCGACGGCCGCGTGGACGTTGTCGTACGCGGCGGCGGTCCCGGCGGCCCAGCGGGAGCCCTTCACGTCGCAGCCCACCTGGACGACGGTGGTCACACCGACCGACGCGGCCTTGCGCAGGGCCTCCTCGACGGTGCCGGACTGCATGTCCAGGTGGGTGTGCGAGTCGGCCACCGCGACCCGCAGCGGTGCGGGCGGCGGGGGCGGGGTGTCCTTGGCGGAGGAGTCCCTGCTGGAGGTGGAGGCGGCGGAGGCGGCGGTGCTCATGCGGTCGATCCTATGACCGGCGCCCCTGCGAGCGGCGGGGCCGTACGAGCGGCGACCCTGCGACCGGCGGTCCGGACACCGGCCGGGACGGGCATCAGCGGGACGGTCACCGGCGGTCACGGTCCCGGCCGGGCCGGTCCCCTGTGCGGGCCCGACCGGACCGTGACCGCCGCTCGCGTCCCGGCCGCAGGCTCCGGGGCTCCGGGGCTCCGGGGCTCCGGCCCGGGGTACGGGCGGCTGCGGCCCGGGGCCTTCCGGTCAGGCGGCCGGGCCGCGCAGCCAGGAGCGCAGTCGTGCCAGCGGCCCCCGGTGTTCCTCCTGCGGGTCGATGGCCACCGGCCCGGGGGCGTCGTGCATCCGGGACGCCTTGCGCGGCCGGGGCGGCTTCGGCTCCCTGTGGCGGCGGGGCGTGTCCGCCCCCGACGGCACCGGTCCGGCGATCCCGGGGGCGACGGGGTGGTGGTAGAGCTGGTCGAGCGTGTGCTGCACCGAGGAGACCTGGCCCGCCCGCATGATGCGCACCACGTGCCCGCCGCAGTTCAGGCAGGTCGGGTGCGACAGGGGCGAGGGAACCCGCTCCCCGTTCGCCGTGTAGACGATGAACGGGTGGCCGTTGCCGTCGACGTGGTGCTCTATCTCGTACGCCTGCTCCCAGCCGTACCCGCACCTCATGCACGCGAACGAGTACGCCTCGTGGACGGTGTGCAGGACGGGGGTGAAGACGGCCGAGGGTACGGCGACGACGGGTACGGGTACCGGGGTGTCTGCGATGTCACTCATGCCAGCTCCTCTTGTTCCACTGGTGCCATTGCCAGTGGACGCCTCGGCGGGCGGGAGCGCATCAGGCCCTGCCCAGTGTTGGGCGGACTATGGGCGAGTCATGTCCGAAGATGCCCGGTGCGCGGTCTGGGCTTTGCCTTTCAGGCTAGCTCTTTACCGACCGGCGGCATCTTCTGTGTCGCGTTCTTTGCCGCGACGACCGCGTCGAAGACCTCGCGCTTGGGCAGGGCGGCCTCGGCGGCGACCGCGGCGATGGCCTCCTTGCGCCGCTCCCCCGCCTCCTCCCGCACCCGCACCCTGCGTACCAGTTCCTCCGCGTCCACCTCGCCGGGCCGGGGCGGGGCGGCGCCCTCGACGACGACGGTGATCTCCCCGCGCACGCCTTCGGCGGCCCAGGCGGCCAGCGCGCCGAGCCCGCCGCGCTTGACCTCCTCGTACGTCTTGGTCAGCTCGCGGCAGACGGCGGCGCGGCGGTCGGCGCCGAAGACCTCGGCCATGGCGGCCAGGGTGTCGTCGAGCCGGTGCGGGGCCTCGAAGTAGACGAGCGTGCGCCGCTCGGCCTCGACCTCGCGCAGGCGGCCGAGGCGTTCGCCCGCCTTGCGCGGCAGGAACCCCTCGAAGCAGAACCGGTCGACGGGCAGCCCGGAGAGGGCGAGCGCGGTGAGGACGGCGGAGGGGCCGGGGACGGCGGTGACCTTGATGTCCTTCTCCACGGCGGCGGCGACGAGCCGGTAGCCGGGGTCGGAGACGGAGGGCATGCCCGCGTCGGTGACCAGCAGGACGCGGGCGCCGCCGGCCAGGGCCTCGACGAGTTCCGGGGTGCGGGCGGACTCGTTGCCCTCGAAGTACGACAGGACGCGCCCGGTGGTGTGGACGCCGAGTCCCTGGGTGAGGCGGCGCAGCCGCCGGGTGTCCTCGGCGGCGATCACGTCGGCCCGTTCCAGCTCCGTCGCGAGCCGGGGCGGGGCGTCCGCGAGGTCGCCGATGGGGGTGCCGGCGAGGACGAGGACACCGGCCTGGCCGGTGGTCGCGGGGACGGGTTCGGTGGCGCGGGGCCGGTCAGTTGTCACCCGTCCATCCTCTCAGTCCCGCGCACGGGACGGCCCCGGCACCCATGCGGGCGGACCCCGGCGCCGGTGCGGGACGGTCCCGGCACCCACGCGGGCGGACCCCGGTGCCGGTGCGGGTGGGGATCGGTTCCCTACCATGACCCGGGTGACCAGTACCGCGACGCCGCCGCCCAGCCCCGCGGGGGCCCCGCCCGCCCCCTCGGCGGGGCGCGAAGAAGAGTCCTCCGCCTGGCTGCGCCGCCTGCGCGGCTTCGGCTACGCCCCACCCGCCGGGGCAGGCGGGGCGGGCGGGGATCTGCGCGCCCGCCTGGTGCCCCCGTACGCCCGGCCGTCCGTACGGCTGTGGCGGTCCCTGGGCGTGCCGGCCTCGGCGGTGGGGACCTGGGAGCGGGTCCTGGCCTGGGTGGGGCCGCTGCTGGTGGCGCTGGTCGCCGGGGTGCTGCGGTTCGTGCACCTGGGGAGCCCGAAGGCGGTGATATTCGACGAGACGTACTACGCCAAGGACGCCTGGGCCACCGTCCAGCGGGGGTACGAGGCGAGCTGGCCCAAGGACATCGACAAGTCGATCCTCGCCAATCCGCACGGGGTCGCGCTGCCCCTGGACCCGGGGTACGTGGTGCACCCGCCCGTCGGGAAGTGGGTGATCGGGCTCGGCGAGTGGATGTTCGGCCTGACCCCCTTCGGCTGGCGGTTCATGACGGCCGTGCTCGGCACCCTCTCGGTGCTGATGCTCTGCCGGATCGGGCGGCGGCTGCTGCGCTCCACCTTCCTCGGCTGTCTGGCGGGCGCGCTGCTCGCGGTGGACGGCCTGCACCTGGTGATGAGCCGCACCGCCCTGCTCGACCTGGTGCTGATGTTCTTCGTGCTGGCCGCCTTCGGGGCGCTGCTCATCGACCGGGACCGGGCGCGGGCCCGGCTCGCGGCGGCGCTCCCGGTGGACGACGAGGGCCGGCTGCGGCCGGACCTGCGGACCGCCGAACGGCTGGGGCTGGGGCTGCGCCCGTACCGGGTGCTGGCCGGGGTCTGCCTGGGGCTGGCGGCGGGCACGAAGTGGAACGGCTTCGTGGTGCTGGCCTTCTTCGGTGTCCTGACCGTGCTGTGGGACGCCGCCGCGCGCCGCACCGCGGGCGCGGGCGGCCCGTACGCGGCGATGCTGCGGCGGGACGCGGTGCCCGCGTTCCTCTCCACGGTCCCGGTCGCCGTGGTGGTGTACGTGGCCTCCTGGACGGGCTGGATCGTGAGCCCGGACAACGGCAAGGGCGGCTACTTCCGCGACTGGGCGGCCCGGCACGACCAGGGCAGCTCGCTGTCGTTCCTGCCGGAGTGGGTGCGGAGCCTGTGGCACTACGAGACCGAGGTCTACAAGTTCCACGTGGGTCTGACCTCGGGGCACACCTACGAGTCGAACCCGTGGAGCTGGCTGGTCCTGGGCCGTCCCGTCTCCTTCTTCTACGAGTCCCCCGAGCCCGGCAGCGACGGCTGCCCGGCGACGGAGGCGGGCAAGTGCGCCCGTGAGGTGCTGGCCCTGGGGACCCCGATGCTGTGGTGGGCGGGGTGCTTCGCGCTGCTGTACGTGCTGTGGCGGTGGTTCTTCCGCCGTGACTGGCGGGCGGGCGCGATCGCGTGCGCGCTGGGCGCGGGCCTGCTGCCCTGGTTCAACTACCAGGAGCGGACGATCTTCTACTTCTACGCGGTGGTCTTCGTCCCGTACCTGTGTCTGGCGGTGGCGATGACGATCGGGGCGCTGCTGGGCCCGGCGGGTTCGACGGAGCGGCGGCGGATGTTCGGGGCGATCGGCGCGGGTGTGCTGGTGCTGCTGATCCTGTGGAACTTCATCTATTTCTGGCCGGTCTACACGGGCGGCACCCTCCCGATGGACTCCTGGCGCGCCCGGATGTGGCTGGACACCTGGGTGTAGTCACGCGAGGCGAAGGGCCCGGCAGTGATGTCCGGGCCCTTCGTGGTTTCTTGTGGCGGGTTTCAGCGTCGCTTCAGCCACCTGCTGGTGACAACAACCAGGCCGATCACTACCACGACGGCGATCACGGCCATGATCTTCATTCCGGTGTCCATCATTCCGATCATTTACAGCTCCCTGATTTCTGCGGGTGGGGTGGGTGCCTGGTTGTCTCTCGTGCGGCTCGACGTCGGCTTCATCCGGGCTTGGATCGGCTGGCGACCGGACGGTAGGTGAGCAGGTCGCCTGGTTGGCACTCCAGCACGCGGCAGATGCTCATGAGGGTCGTGAAGCGGATCGCCTTCGCCCGATTGTTCTTGAGGATGGACAGGTTGACGTTGGTCACGCCCACGCGGACGGCGAGCTCCGCCAGTGTCATGTCCCGTTCTGCGAGGAGGTGGTCGAGACGCACGTGGATCTCGTGGGTCTCGTCTCCCTCGCCGGACATCAGACGGTCCCTTCGAGGTCCTCGCGCATGACGGCACCGACACGCGTGATCCGTGCGAACGTGAGCACCCCTAAGGGCTGTCCCGTAAATGAGCTACGAGTCGTCTCGGGCATGGCTGGCCGCAGTGTGATCCGCTGATCTATCCGCCGAGGGCGAGGTTGTGCATGCGGGCGATGCCGAGCATGGCGTGGTGGACGCCGTCGCCTTTGAGGCGGCAGTCGCGGAGGATCTTCCAGGTCTTCATGCGGGCGAAGACGTGTTCGACGCGGGCGCGGACCTGCTTGTGGGACTTGTTGTGCGCCTGCTTCCACTCGGGCAGGTCTTCGCCTTTGCGCCGTCGGTGGGGCATGACGGGTCCGGTGCCCGGGTAGCCGCCGTCGGCGATGGTGAGTGTCTTTCCGACGGCGGCTCTGGCGCCGGATTCCTCCCAGGCCTTGCAGTCGTTGCGGTTTCCGGCGAGCGGCCGGCCGACCGCGACGACCAGGCGGGTGTCGGCGTCGATGACGGCCTGGTGGTTGGTGGAGTACCGGTAGTTCTTGGACCGCGCGGCGACGGTGTGGTCGCGGGTGGGGACCAGGGTGCCGTCCACGATGAGCACGGCGTCCTTGGCGAAGCGCTTGCGGGGCTGGAGCGCGAGCATCGGCCCGAGGTGGTCGATGATGCGGTCCGCGGCCGACTTGGACACCCCGAACAGCGGGGCGAGCTGGCGCATCGTCAAGTTCGTGCGCCAGTACACCGCCACCAGCAGGGCCCGCTCCTCCAGCGGAAGGCTCCACGGCCGGCCCTTGCGGACCGCATCCGCACCCTCGCGCCGCAGCACGGTCACCAGCTTCCCGAAACAGCGCGGGCTCAGCCCGGTGAACGGGGCTGTCCAGGACGGCTCAGACGCCGTGATCACACCAGCCACAGCAAGATCATCTCAACCGTGACCAGCAGTTACGGGACAGCCCTTAGTTGGACATCAGCTGGAAAGCAGTTCGGAGACCTTCTTGGTGACATCCTCGGAATCACCGACGTCATGGAATGTATCGATGACCCAGGTGTCGCCAAGTGTGCACTGGCTTTTCTCATGGCGACTCCGGCAGGGAAGGTGATTAAGGGCTTTAATTACGCAGGAAAGGCCAAAGATTACTTCGGTAAACTTTTTGGCAAGAGCGAGAAGTTCGTCCTGTGTGCCACAGGGTATCGAAGCTCAGCACTCCGCAGCGTCGTTGTTCGCAGCGCTTCCAGCTGTCCTGTGGGTTTCAAGGAAATTTCGCCGGGATTGTTCCAGTCACCTAAGGGGCTGAAGTACGGTCCTGGCAGCGATCAAGGTCACAGGATTCGGCATGTGATGGAGCACACGAAGGAGAACCCTGAAAAGCGGAAACACTCCGTATTCAATATTACAGACCAAGCGGAGGTTCTCGCCCTGGTAGATGAAGCGTGGGGGCGGCGCCATCTGGCGATGCAGTACGACAGTGCAAATAGCCCGGAATCATTCATTATTCCAATGGGCAGGGAAGTGGGAACGACAGGTGAGAAACTCCTCAAGGTGGTAGCCGATCCGAAGACTGGTAAGCTATTGACTGCCTTCCCGCGCAAGGTTGTAGCTGAATGCTTGTAAGGATTGGTGAAGATAATGGCAAGTGGGCAGCCTGATCATTTCGAGCAGATTCATCAGTGGGCTGAAGCTGGAGATGTGGTAAGTATTGGCATGCTTGCCCATGAATTCACCCTTCGAGAGAGGGGTGAGGAATGTTCGACTGAAATAAGTTTTGCTCGGGAAAGACTGGCTACGATCCCTGGGCTTGATGCAATTGCGCAAGTCCTGTCGCTACTGGAATCTGCCGAACCTGCCGAGGTTCGATTCCTGGCTGCTGCATTGGCACGTCATCAGAACGCAGGTGACCTTGTGGCTGGGCTGTTCGGTCGAGCTACCGTACCGAGTCACACGCATGAGCTAAAGGCATGCCTGCTGCATGAGCTGGTGCTGGAGGGTGTGAGGGTTGAAGGGTTCTCGGAAATCCTGGAGTTCGGTGATTTGCTGGCTCGTCAGGATCACCCGCTAGGGGATCTGCCGCTGCGGCGACTGCCTGTCGAGGTACTCTTCAAAAAGCCTGTCTATCTTTCCGATGCGCCATCTGGTGAGCGGATTTACCAACAGCCATCTTTCAGTGGATGCACTTTGGTGAAGCTGCATGATCCGTCGGCAGAAGAATCCATCAAGAAACTCCTTGGTGAAACTGCTGCCGAAACATTCGGAAAAATTTCAGCAGATATTTTCAAGGCGAGTCGATTCGTCGGGCGCGAGAATATATCAGGTGCGATAAAGGGCTTGAGTCTCCCCTACGTGAGGCGGAGTCAGGGTGATCCTTTTCTGATTTCTCCCGAGGTTGCGCTACGGCTGTTGTTCGCACTGGCCGCCTCGCAGCAGTACGGAGCTTACGGAAGGCTGTCTGTATGGGAGTCGATTCGTGGATTCGTAGGGGCTGCTCCCGGTAGAGGAATCTGTGATCTTGCAGAGATGGTTGAAAGTTCCCAGTGGTATCAATGCATTCCTAAATCCAGCTGGAGCTGTGATGAAGGGAAGGCGTTGGTACTCATCGCGGTGAGACCAGACGGACATACGATCGCAGCACTCGGGGCTACTCGACGTGCTTGAGATTCATTCCTCAGCTGAACTGACTCAGATCTGATCTACAGTGAGGGCCTCGACGCACTGGTATGTGTTGAGGCCCTCACTCCTACGACACCTCGCCGCACCGCACTCGCTTCGTTTCGGCTCCTCTTCGAGGCGCTTGGAGGTCGAGCTGTCGGGACATCCCGATACGCCCAGTATCGGGATGTCCCTCCGCCTTGCGATGCGCTCAGCATCCGAAGGATCAAGGCAAGAGCCGAGACGAAGTGAGCGCGGCGAACACAGTCGCATCTGACGCCGCGCGCTGATCCACCGGGGATTGCAGGACAGCGCTTAGTGCGCGTATTGAGTCATGATCAAGGTCGGGTCCGGGTCAGGTCCTTGATCCAGATCATGGCGGCGCGAAGGTGGAGGCCTGCGAGGTAGCTCTCGGGCGTTTTGTCGTATCGGGTGGCGATGCCTCGCCAGGCCTTCAGCTTGTTGATCAGGCGCTCGACGGTGTTCCGCTCTTTGTAGAGGTCGGCGTCGTGGGTGACCGGCCGGCCGCCCCCGCGGCCTTTGTTCTTCCGATTGGCGGCCTGGTCCTTCTTTTCCGGGATGACTGCCTTGATGTTGCGTTTACGCAGGTAGGCGCGGTTGCCGCGGGACGAGTAGGCCTTGTCCCCGCCGACCGCGCCGGGCCGGGTGCGGGGACGGCCGGCGGGCCCGCGGACCCGTACCTTCTTCAGGACGGGGATGAACTGCGGGCTGTCCGCGGCCTGCCCTGCGGTCAGGATCACGGCCAGGGGCCGACACCTGCGGTCGGCAGCCAGG
This sequence comes from Streptomyces sp. NPDC051567, assembly GCF_044454165.1. NCBI lineage: Bacteria > Bacillati > Actinomycetota > Actinomycetes > Kitasatosporales > Streptomycetaceae > Streptomyces > Streptomyces sp. NPDC051567. The sequence continues at coordinate 68,364 of NZ_JBITDK010000028.1, forward strand.
TGGACCTTGCTGGTCTGTCCGCCTCGTGAGCGCCCGAGCAGGGCGGTTTTCAGACGGAGCTTGCGCCGCCGCCGGACGCGCCGCCGTTCGGCCCGGCCGGGATCAGCGGCGTCACCGTGTCCGTCTTGTTCCGCCGCGCCGCCCCTTTTTGCCGGGCCCTCTCCGTCTCGACGGCGGCCTTTCCCAGAGCGTCCAGAACATCCTCCTCCAGGCGCATTCCGGCCGCGTCATGGTGCGCGCGGACCGTAGTGGAATCCACGCTGACCAGCGACATGTCCACCCTGCCCCGCCCAGCCGCCTCGGCTGTCACACCCTCCAGCAGCGCCTCGAAGACCCCGGCGTCCCGCCACTGCCTGAACCTGTTGTGCACGGTGGACCAGGCACCGAAACGGCCAGGCATCTCCCGCCACTGCGCTCCCGTACGGAACTTCCAGATCACACCCTCGAACTGCTCCCGAAGCCGCCCGGGATACGGCCCGTACTCACCGATCGGCAGGTACGGCTCGACGAACCCCCACTCTTCGTCCGTCAGTTGCACACGCGTCATGCGTACCGGACTACCGGACCCGCCCTCGCAGCGAGGGCAGAACCGGCAAACCGATCACGACTCAATACACGCCCTAATCCCGCCACGGAACGCCGGGAGGGAACAGACCCTGGGTGGTGGCCGGAGGCCTGTCCGGGCGGCCCGTGACTGTGTTCCCGTCCGGGCCCGTGTTCCGGTCAGGTCCGGTCCGGTCCGGTCCGGTCCAGTCCGGTCCGGTCCAGTCCGGTCCGGTCCGGTCCGGTCCGGTCCGGTCCGGTCCGGTAACGACCGTGTGCGCCCGCGTCCCGTCCGGCGTAAGGTCCGGACCGGAAGTTCTTTGAACACGTTCAGACAGCGGTAGCGTGTTCGGAGAAGAGTCGCTCCTGGGGAGGGGACGCACATGAGGGGACGCGCATGAGCGGGGCAGCCAAGGGCGCCGTCATCGGAGGGGTGTTCCTCGCGATGGTCGGCGGAGCCGGGTACGGGGTGTACACGCTCGTCGGGGAGAGCGGGGCGGGCGGGAGCGGCGGCGGGGGCGGCGCCTCCGTCCGGACGGAGAAGGGCAGCGGGCCCGTCACCGCGGAGGAGACCGACAGGACCGCCAAGGCGTTCCTCGCCGCGTGGGCGGCCGGGGACGAGCGGGCGGCGGCCGACCTGACGAACAACGCGCAGGCGGCGCAGGCCGCGGTGGCCGACTACGGGACACGGGCGTACGTCGCCAAGGCCGTGATCACCCCCGGCGCGCCGGAGGGGACCACGGTGCCGTTCACGGTCGCCGCCGAGGTCAGCTACGAGGGCGCCACCAAGCCGTTCGCCTACGCGTCCCGGCTGACCGTGGTGCGCGGGGAGAACAGCGGGAAGCCGCTCGTCGACTGGCAGCCCTCGGTGCTCCACCCGCAGCTCCAGAAGGACGAGCGGCTGCGCGCGGGCACCCCGGCGAGCCCGCCGGTCACGGCCGTCGACCGGGACGGCAAGGAGCTGACGGCCGAGCGCCACCCGTCGCTGCGGCCGGTGCTGGACGCGCTGCGCAAGGCGTACGGGGAGAAGGCGGGCGGTGTCGCGGGCGCCGAGCTGTGGATCGAGCCGGCCGGCCAGGACGCACCCCGGCGGAGCCTGCTGACGCTGGTGGAGGGGAAGCCGGGCCGGATCGAGACCGTGCTCGACGCGGAGGTCCAGGACGCGGCGGAGAAGGCGGTGGCCAAGTACGCCGAGGCGTCGGTGGTAGCCGTCCAGCCGAGCACCGGCCACGTCCTGGCCATCGCCAACCACCGCAAGGACGGCTACAACGCGGCCGTCCTCGGCGGGCGCGCGCCCGGCTCCACGATGAAGATCGTGACGGCGGCGATGCTGCTGGACCGGGGCCTGGTCGCCGCCGACAAGGTCACGCCGTGCCCGGCGACCGTCTCGTGGGACGGCCGTACCTTCCAGAACCTGAACGGTTTCACGCTGGACGAGGAGACCTTCGCGACGAGCTTCGCCCGGTCCTGCAACACCGCCTTCATCAAGCAGATCAAGCCGGTGGACGACAACGCGGCGCTGCCGAAGGAGGCCCGCGAGGTCTTCGGCATCGGCACGCAGTGGAAGGCGGGCATCCCCACCTTCGACGGCCGGGTGCCCGAGTCCTCGGGCGCGGCAGCCGCCGCCGAGTACATCGGCCAGGGCCGGATCCAGATGAACCCGCTGAACATCGCCTCGGTGACGGCGACCGCCCGGACCGGGGTCTTCCGTCAGCCGGTGGTCGTCAAGGCCTCGCTGGACGGACGCCAGCTCGCGCGGGCCACCCGGCCGATGAAGCCGGGGGTGGCGGCGCAGCTCGTACGGATGATGAAGCAGACGGCGGTCAGCGGCACGGGCCGTACGGCGATGGCGGCGGTCGGCGGCTCCGACAAGGGGGCGAAGACCGGCTCGGCGGAGGTCGACGGCGCGACGGCCCCCGACAGCTGGTTCACGGCCTACAGCGGCGACCTGGCCGCGGCGTCGATGGTCGAGGGCGGCGGCCACGGCGGCGACGCGGCGGGCCCCATCGTCGCCTCGGTCCTGAACGCCACCCGCTGACGGGGGGGGCCGGGCCCCGGGTGCGGATCGCGCGCTCGGGGCCCGCTCGGGGGGGGGAGAGAGATCTACAAGCCGCAGCTCGAACAGGCGACCTTGAACGGCTCCTTGAACGGCTCCTTGGTCACGTGGCTGACCATGACGACCTGGCCGATGCCGTGACACGTGCCGCAGGGCCGGATACCCCGCCTGCTGGCCGCCTCCTGGACGGCGGCCGTGAAGTACTCGACCACGTCCGCCTGTTGGGGGTCGATCCACTCTTCCCGCACGGCTCCTCCTCGGCGCTGGGGCTGCCCACGGTACGCCGGGGCGGGGGCCGGTGAGCACCGGTACGACCGCCGGACGCGGACACGCCCCGCGCGCGCGACAGCACCGCGCCCGGGACACGTCCGGCACTTCCCTGCTTCCCTGCTTCCCTGCTTCCTCGCTACGTGAACAGGCCCTGCGCGAGGAGCGCGCCCACCGCGCTCGCGATGATCAGCAGGCTCACCGCCGCTCCCCACGCGAGGCGGGGAGAGGTCTCGCCACGTTCACGGGCCGCGTGTGCGTCCCGGTAATCCGCCAACTGGTCCTGTGCCAGGGCTTCACCGATGTCGAGCACGAGCTACCTCCGGTGCCTCGCGGGTGACGTGCGGGGGTGACGTGCGGGGGTGACGTGCGAGGCAGGCTACTTCCTGTGCTTGCCACCTTTGCCGTCCTTTCCGCCTTTTTCATCCTTGGGCTTGGCGTGCTTCGGCGGCTTCTCGTTTTTCTTCTTCTCGATGTAGTCCGTGTAGTCCTTGGGGTACTCCTGAGACACCTCAGCCCCTCCTCTCGGGTACACACGAACCCGCCTCGCTGGGGCGGGGGTTGTGTCCCGCTCCTGCCGGGGGCTCCGTGGGCCGGCCCGGCAGGAGCGGGAGATCATGGAAGGTCACGGGAGGTCACGGGAGGTCGGCGGCCTCGTGGCCGGTCTCCTTCACGACCCGTTCCAGCAGGTACGCGCACACGTACGGGCGTTCCGGCGTGGGCGGGGTGAGCCACTGGAGCGACCCCGTGGCACCGGACGGAGCGGGCACCCCGACGTAAGTGGTCTCGCCCTCCCGCGCGACACAGAGCGACACCCACTTCGGCCAGCTCAGCCGCTGCGCGGTCCTGGGCGCCACGAGGAAGTAGAACCAGCGCCCGCCGTACTCCGACAGCACCGGACCGGGGGCGTCAGCCGTCAGACGGCGCAGCACCGCCACCACCTCCCCACCCGCACGGCCCTCCACCCGCACCGCATCGAAGTCCACCCCGGCCTCACACAGCTGGACCCCTGATTCCGGCACCCACCCCGGCAGCCACACCGCCTTGACCGCACTCACCCGGCACCCCCACCCAACACCCCGGTCAGAGCCGAAACCGATGCCGGGGCCGGGGCCGGGGCGGCGAGGACCGGCAACCGCGCCTCGTACCCCTCACCGAACACCCCGACCGCCCGCCGGTGCCCCGCCGAGAAGAGCACCGCCAGCCGCGCCAGCAGATCCCCCTCCGACCGATGCTCCGGCCACCCCCGCGCCAGCAACACCGCCCCACCCCGACCACGCCTGTACTCAGCCATCAGACCTCCCACAAGACACCGACCATCCCTCTCCGTAGCCATTCCGCTACCAGGGGTGCCCAGCGTGGTCTAGGGTCGGATCATCTTCAACTTGCAACTTCTGAACGGGGAGTTGGGTGGTATCTGTTGAACCGTAAAGAGCTGGACCCCGAGAAATCACCACTGGCGGCGTTCGGGCAGCGGCTGCGCACACTGCGGGATGAGCGCGGCTGGACGCAGGACGAGCTGGCGGAGCGCATGGGGTGCTCCGGAACCCATATCTCAGCCGTAGAAACTGGCCGACGCCCTCCAACCCGCCGCTTCTCAGCAAACGCCGACCGGGTGTTCGGCACCGGAGACAGGCTCGTACGCCAGAGCCAAGCCGTACGCCACACGGCACTGCTGGAAGGGTTCCCGGAGTACGTCACTCACGAGGGGCGCGCGGCGGAGATCCGGCTCTACGAAGTCGGCGTCATCCCCGGGCTGCTCCAGACACCGGACTACGCCAACGTCCTTGCTGAAAGTGCCGTCAAGCGGGGCGCGATCACACCCGAGCAAGCTCGCGAGCGGGTGACTCTCGTCTCAGAGAGGCAAGCAGCGCTCATCCGGACGCCACCACCACTGGTTCTGGTGGTGCTGGACGAGGGCTGCATCCGTCGCCCCATCGGCAGCCCCGAAGTCATGGAAGCCCAGTTGGCGCGGCTGGTCGACTTTGTCGAACTGCCGAATACAGTGCTCCAGATCGCTCCGTTTGACATGGGGGAACGTCGACCGTTCAACCTGCCTCTGTACATCCTGACGCTGCCGGACCGCTCGCTCATGTCGTACGCAGAGTCCGCGCAGCGGGGTCACCTCGAACGCGAACCCGCAGCCGTGCTACCCATATTGGGCGACTACCATCAGTTGCAGGCACACGCGCTCGCTCAAGAGGCATCCGTGTCCGTGATCAACAAGGTACGAAAGGGCACCCCGTGACGACCGAAGCCCCCCACTGGTTCACGTCCTCGTACAGCGACAACGGCGGCGCCTGCATCGAGGCCGCCACCAACCTCGTCCCCTCACGCGGCGTGGTCCCCGTCCGTGACTCCAAGGACCCCCACGGCCCCGCGCTGATCTTCCGCTCTGCCGCCTTCGCCTCGTTCACCGCGAGCATCAAGGCCGGCACCGTCGGCGCCGTCTGAGCTGAAGCTCTGCCCCGAGCGACATCCGTGGCCATGATCCGCCAGGTATGAAAGGGCAACCGTGACGACCACGACCGAACCCCGCTGGTACAAGTCTTCCTACAGCGACAACGGCGGCAACTGCGTCGAGATCGCCACCAACCTCGTCGCCCCGCGCGGCGTAGTCCCGGTCCGCGACTCCAAGAACCTGAGCGGCCCGGTCCTCACCTTCCCCGCCGCCGCCTTCACCTCGTTCACCACGAGCATCAAGGCGGGCATGATCCGCCAGGCATGAAAGGGCACCCCGTGACGACCGAATCCCCCCGTTGGTTCACGTCCTCCTACAGCAACAACGGCGGCCAGTGCGTTGAGATCGCCACCAACCTCGTCGCCCTGCGCGGCATGGTCCCGGTCCGCGACTCCAAGAACCCGAGCAGCCCGGTGCTCACCTTCCGTGCCGCCACATTCTCGTCATTCACCGCGAGCATCAAGGCGAGCACCCGCTGACGGCCCAACCATCAGCCAGCTACGAAAGGGCAACCGTGACGACCACGACCGAACCCCGCTGGTACAAGTCCTCCTACAGCGACAACGGCGGCAACTGCGTCGAGGTCGCCACCAACCTCGTCGCCCCGCGCGACGTGGTCCCCGTCCGTGACTCGAAAGACCCGAGCGGCCCGGTCCTGACCTTCCCCGCCGCCGCCTTCACCTCGTTCACCACGAGCATCAAGGCAGGCGCCCTCGGCGCCGTCTGAGACCGCGACCCACCGGACCCCGCCGCGCGCACCTCGCCGTGGCGGGGTCTTCGCATGCCGACCGCCCCGGCCCCGCGCCCTCAGAGTGCGGAGCGGACCGCGCGGATCAGGGCTTGGGCGCGGGGGTCGGCGGTCACCGACGGGGCCAGGGCGTTGGTGACGTAGCCGAAGCCGATGCCCGCCGCCGGGTCCGCGAAGCCCAGGGAGCCGCCCCGGCCCGGGTGGCCGAAGGAGGCCGGGGAGAGCAGCGGGGAGGCCGGGCCGTGCAGCATGTACCCCGGGCCGAAGCGGGTCGGGACGACCAGTACCCGGTCCGGCCCGGCGGAGAGTTCCGTACCGGCCAGGGCCGTGGTCTGCGGGGTGAACAGGCGGGCGCCGTCCTCGGTGTCGCCGAGCAGGGCCGCGTAGAACCCGGCCAGGGCGCGCGCGGTGCCGATGCCCGCCGAGGCGGGGAGTTCGGCCGCGCGGTAGGCGGGGTCGTTCTCGTCCGGCAGCGGGTCGATCGCGGCGAAGGCGCGGCGGGTGAGGGAGTCCGGGTCGGCGTACGCCTGCGAAACGTTCCTGCGCGGGCGGGTCCGGAGCGTGGCCGTGCCCTGCGGGGCCGGGGCGGGCCCGACCCGGCCCACCCGCTCCGCGCGGTCCTGCGGCAGGCCGATCCAGAAGTCCAGGCCCAGCGGGCCCGTGACCTCCTGCGCCAGCCACTGGCCCAGCGAGGCCCCGGTGACCCGGAGCACCAGCTCCGAGAGGAGCCAGCTGTAGGTCTGCGCGTGGTAGCCGTGGGCCGTGCCCGGCTCCCAGAAGGGGCGCTGCGCGGCGACCGCGCGGGGCCCGGTGCGGCCGTCCACGGCCTCGGCGGGGGTCAGGCCCCGGTCCAGGACCGGGACCCCGGCCCGGTGGGCGAGGAGGTCCAGGACCCGGACGCGTTCCTTGCCGCCCGCCTTGAACTCCGGCCAGTAGGCGGCCACGGGCGCGTCCAGGTCGAGCAGGCCGCGCTGGTGCAGCAGGAGCGGGACGGCCGCCGCGACGCCCTTGGTGGCCGACCGGACGATCTGGGCCGTGCCGGCCGTCCAGGGCGCGTCGCCGTCCACGTCCCGGCTGCCCGCCCACAGGTCGACGACCCGGCGGCCGTCCCGGTGGACGGCGACGGCCGCGCCCCGGTCGCCGAGCACCTCGAAGTTGCGTACGAAAGCGTCCCGGACGGCCTCGAAGCCCTCCGCCACCTCACCCTGGATCTCCACGAGCGGTCCAACACCGTGGCCCGCACACTTATGCCGGACGGGTCCCAGGTCCCGGGCCCGCTGCCGCCGCCCGTACGGCAGCGGGGACCGGCACGGTCACCGGCACGGGCACGGTCACGGAGCGCGGGTCGAAGCCGAAGGGCAGTTCCAGACGGTGGGCCCGCATCAGCGCCTCGTCGCACAGCAGCTCCTGGGTGCGGCCGTCCGCCGCGATGACCCCCTCGCTGAGGATCACGGCGCGCGGGCACAGCTCCAGCGCGTACGGCAGGTCGTGCGTGACCATCAGCACCGTCACGTCCAGGGCGCGCAGGATGTCGGCCAGTTCGCGGCGCGAGGCCGGGTCCAGGTTGGAGGAGGGTTCGTCCAGGACCAGGATCTCGGGCCGCATGACCAGGACGGTGGCCACCGCGACCCGGCGGCGCTGGCCGAAGGAGAGGTGGTGCGGCGGCCGGTCGGCGAAGTCCGCCATGCCGACCTGCTCCAGGGCGGCCCGTACCCGCGCCTCCAGCTCCGGGCCGCGCAGTCCGGCCGCCGCCGGGCCGAAGGCCACGTCCTCCCGCACGGTCGGCATGAAGAGCTGGTCGTCGGGGTCCTGGAAGACGATGCCGACCCGGCGCCGGACCTCGGCGAGGTGGCGTCCGTCCACGGGCAGCCCGGCCACGGTGACCGAGCCGACGCCGCCGCCGAGGATGCCGTTGAGGTGCAGGACCAGGGTGGTCTTGCCCGCGCCGTTGGGGCCGAGGAGGGCGACCCGCTCGCCGCGGCCGACGGTCAGGTCCACCCCGAAGAGGGCCTGGTGGCCGTCCGGGTAGGCGTACGCGAGGCCCGCCACGACGAGGGAGGGCGCGGGCGGAGCGGGCACGGGCACGGGGACAGGCACGGGGGAGGGTTCGGCTGCGGGGGCAGGCGCGGGTTCAGGTGCAGGTGCGGGTTCAGGTGCAGGGTTCACGGGTGCGTCGTCCCATCGGTCAGAGCGTCCCGCCCAGGAGGCGGACGGCGAGCGCCGCCGCCGGGAGCGCGGCGGCGTGCGCCCACTGGGCGCGGGTGGCCGCGATGTCGTCGATCACCGGCATGGAGCCGGTGTAGCCGCGGCTGAGCATCGCGAGGTGGACCCGCTCGCCGCGTTCGTAGGAGCGGATGAAGAGCGCGCCGGCCGTCTTGGCGAGCACGCCCCAGTGGCGGACGCCGCGCGCCTCGAAGCCGCGGGAGCGGCGGGCGACGGACATCCGGCGCAGCTCGTCGGTGACGACGTCGCCGTAGCGGAGCATGAAGGTGGCGATCTGGACGAGGAGCGGCGGCAGCCTCAGCCGCTCCAGGCCCAGCAGCAGGGCCCGCAGTTCGGTGGTGGAGGCGAGCAGGACGGAGGCGGCCACGCCGAGGGTGCCCTTGGCGAGGACGTTCCAGGCGCCCCAGAGCCCGGAGACGCTGAGCTGCGCGCCGAGGACGTCGGTCCGTTCGCCCTGGGCCACGAAGGGCAGGAGCAGGGCGAAGGCGACGAAGGGGACCTCGATCAGCAGCCGTCGCAGCAGGTACCCGGCCGGGACGCGGGCGAGGGCGGCGACGGCCGCGAGCAGGAGGGCGTAGAGGCCGAAGGCCCACACGGCTTCGCGCGGGGTGGAGACGACGACCAGGACGAAGGCGAGGACGGCGGCGAGTTTGCAGTGCGGGGGCAGGGCGTGGACCGGGGAGTCGCCGGGCCGGTAGAGCTGGTGGGCGTGGCCCGCGCCCATCTCAGACCGCCGGGGTGGCGGCCGGGCCGGTGCCGGTGCCCCGGTCCCGGTCCTGGTCCCGGTCCCGGTCCCGGTGCTGGTGCTGGTCCGCGCGGCGGCGGCGGACCGTCCAGAAGACCCCGGTGCCGACGAGGACGGTCGCGCCGACGCCGATGACCCCGGCGAGGCCGCCGGAGAGGCGGGCGTCGCCGATGTCCTTGACGCTGTAGTCGGCGAGCGGGGAGCCGGCGGCGGCGTGTTCCCCGGTGGCACGGTCGATGCCCTGGTCGGCGGCGACCTTCTCCAGGCCGTCGGGGCTGGCGGAGGCGTAGAAGGAGACGAAACCGGCGAGGACGAGGGCGGTGACCAGGCCGGTGGTCCAGACCGCCCGGGTGGAACGGGCGGAACGGGAAGAACGGGCGGCGGCCGGGGCGGGCGCGGGGGCCGGGGCGGTGACCAGCTCGCCGCCGACGCGCAGTGTCAGCGGGGCGGCGAGCCCGCGCGCGCCGTGTACGAGGTCGGGGCGGACGGCGATCACGGCGCCGACCGTCGCGGCCGTGATGGCGGCCTCGCCGAGGCCGATGAGGACGTGGACGCCGACCATGGCGGTGAGGACCTTGCCGAGGGGCACGTCGGTGGTGCCGCCGAGGGCGTAGAGCAGGGTGAAGGCCCCGGCCGCGGCGGGCACGGAGAGGAAGGCTCCGGCGAAGGCGGCGGCGGTGACCGAGCGGCGGCCGGAGGGCAGCAGTCTCAGCAGGCCGCGGAAGACCGCGTAGGCGACGGTCACGGTCACGACGGCCATGGTGAGGACGTTGACGCCGAGGGCGGTCAGGCCGCCGTCGGCGAACAGGACGCTCTGCATCAGCAGGACCACGGAGACGCAGAGCACGCCCGTGAAGGGGCCGACGAGGATGGCGGCGAGGGCCCCGCCCAGCAGGTGGCCGCTGGTCCCGGCGGCCACGGGGAAGTTCAGCATCTGGACGGCGAAGACGAAGGCGGCGACGAGACCGGCGAGCGGCGCGGTGCGTTCTCCCCCGCCGAGACCCCCCGGGCCGCCGGAACCCCTGGAACCTCCCGGGCCTCCGGTGCCCCCGGAACCTCCCGGGCCTCCGGGTCCGGTGTCCGGGGAGAGGCTCCCCAGTTCCCGGCGGGCGCCCCGGAGGCTGACGGCGACGGCGGCGACGGCCACTGCTCCGGCGGCCAGCGAGACGGGGGCGTCGATGAATCCGTCGGGCACATGCATGGAGCCGCTCCGCTTCCTCACAACTGCTTCGGCCGCCCAAGAGTGGGCGCTGTTGCAAACGGTTGGCAAGAGCGGGGATGTCAAAGAAAGACCCATGCGGTTCCGCCGGAGTGTGCGAGGCTGGACAGGCAAATGCACGCATTTGTTTCGATTTCGAGGAGTCCTGTCGATGCCAGCGACCGCCGAGAATCCCCCCGCCGCCTCGACAGCCACAGCAGCCGCGACAGCGGCCACCACGACGGCGGCCCTGGCGGTGGCGGCCACCGCCGCCAGGGCCGTCGCCGCCGTCGTCGAGGAGCGCGTCAGCGCCCGGGTGGTCACCGACGACCCCCTCTACCGCAAGATCCCGGTCGCCCTGCGGTTCGCCGCCGCCGAGCCGCTGGCCGTGCGGATCGTCTTCCCGCCGGGCCTCTCCCCCGAGGGCACCGACAACGAGTGGGTCTTCCCCCGCGCCCTCCTGGAGGCGGGGCTCCAGGCCCCGACCGGGACCGGTGACGTCCGCGTCTGGCCCTGCGGCCGGGTCCAGGCGGTCGTCGAGCTCCACTCCCCCGAGGGGGTCGCGGTGGTCCAGTTCGACATCGCCTCCCTGCGCCGCTTCCTGCGCCGTACGTACGCCCCCGTCACCCGCCCGGGGTAACGGGCCCGGCCCCGCCCCGCCTGGTGGTCAGGCGGGACGGGGCCGGGGTACGACGGGTCACGACGGTGCGGCGGCGGTGACAGCACCGGTAACGGTGCCGGTGACAGCGCCGGTGCCGGCCTCGGTCAGGCGTTGACCAGCTTGCGGCCCTTGTCCGGGTCCTCCGGGGAGTCCGTCGGGCCTGCCGTGTCCGCCGTGCCGGCCGTGGCCGCGAGGTGCTTGCGCAGGCTCTCGCCCTCCACGTCGACGTTGGGCAGCAGCCGGTCCAGCCAGCGCGGCAGCCACCACGCCTTGTGCCCGAGCAGCGCGAGCACCGCCGGGACGATGGCCATGCGGACCACGAACGCGTCGAAGAAGACGGCGACGGCCAGACCGAAGCCGATCATCTTGACCATCTGGTCGCTGGCCCCGATGAAGCCCGCGAACACCGCGATCATGATGACGGCGGCGGCCACGACCACCCGCGCGCTGTACTGGAAGCCGGTCACGACGGCCTGGCCCGGACGCTCGCCGTGGACGTACGCCTCACGCATCCGGGTGACGAGGAAGACCTCGTAGTCCATGGCCAGACCGAAGACGACGCCCACCATGAAGATCGGCATCATCGACATGATCGGGCCGGTCTGCTCGACGCCGAAGAGCGAGGCGAGCCAGCCCCACTGGAAGACCGCGACGACCGCGCCGAGGGCGGCGACGACCGAGAGCAGGAAGCCGAGGGCCGCCTTGAGCGGGACCAGGACCGAGCGGAACACCAGCATCAGCAGCAGGAAGGCGAGACCGACCACGAGCGCCAGGTAGGGCAGCAGCGCGTCGTTCATCTTCTGCGAGAAGTCGATGTTCATGGCGGTGGCGCCGGTGACGAGGACGTCGTCCCCGCTGCCCGCGCGGATCTGGTGGACCAGGTCCTCGGTCTGCGTGGAGGAGGGGCGGTCCTTCGGGATGACGCTGATCACGGCGGCGTCGCCGGCCTCGTTGAGGTGCGGCGGGGTCACCGCGACCACGCCCTCCAGGCCCTTGATCCGGTCGGCGGTCCCGTCGGCGATCTCCTTGCCGCCGTCGACCACCACCATCAGCGGGCCGTTGAAGCCGGGGCCGAAGCCCTCGGAGAGCAGGTCGTACGCCTTGCGCTGGGTGGTGGAGACCGGCTGGGCGCCGTCGTCCGGCAGGCCCATCTCCAGCTGGCTCGCCGGGATGGCGATGGCCCCGAGGCCGATCACACCGGCCAGCAGCACGGTCACCGGGCGGCGCAGTACGAAGCGGGCCCAGCGGGTACCGGCGTTGGGCTTCTCGGCCCCGCCCTCCTGCTGCTCGCCCTTGCCGCTCTTGCCGCTCTTGCTGTTCTCGCTGCCCTTGCTGCCCTTGCCGCCCTTGCCGCCCTTGCCGAAGAGCTTGCTCTTCGTTCCGGCCGGCAGGACCTTCTTGCCCGCGAAGCCCAGCATGGCCGGGACGAGGGTGAGGGCGACCAGGACGGCGAGGACCACGGTCCCGGCGGCGGCGAAGCCCATCTTGGTCAGCATCGGGATGTTGACGACGGCCAGGCCCACCAGGGCGATGACCACGGTCAGACCGGCGAAGACGACGGCGGAGCCGGCGGTTCCGGCGGCCCGCCCGGCGGCCTCGTCCCGCTCGCGGCCCTCGGCGAGCTCCGCGCGGTAGCGGGAGACGATGAAGAGGGCGTAGTCGATGCCGACCGCGAGGCCGATCATCATCGCGAGGGTGGAGGTGGTGGAGCCGAGGTCGAGGACGTTGGCGAGCGCGGTGATCGAGGAGATGCCGATGCCCACGCCGATCAGCGCGGTCAGCAGCGGCAGCCCGGCCGCGATCAGGGAGCCGAAGGTGATGACGAGGACGATCGCGGCGACCATGATGCCGATGATCTCGCCGGAGCCCGTCTCGGGCGCCGCCATCAGCGCGTCACCGCCGATCTCGACGGTGAGCCCCTGGTCCTGGGCCGCCTTGCCGGTGCCGGTGAGGGCCTCGCGGGTGGCGTCCTTCAGCTCCATGCCGCTGACGTCGTACTTGACGCTGATGTAGGCGGTGGAGCCGTCCTGGCTGACGGCCTGGGTGGCGTAGGGGTCGTCCACGGAGACGATCTGCGCGGCGCCGGGGCCGTCCTTCAGCCCGGAGATCATCTTCTCGACCTCGGACTTGGGGCCCGGGTCGGTGACCTTGGCGCCCGCCGGGGCCTTGACGACGACACGGGCGGTGGCGCCGTCGGCGGCCATGCCCGGGAAACGCTTGTCCAGCAGGTCGAAGGCCCTCTGGGCCTCCGTGCCGGGTATCGAGAACGAGCCGGAGGTCGGCGCGGACGCCGTGGCGGCGCCGAAGCCGGCGACGAACAGCAGCGCCACCCAGACGAGGGCGACGAGGCGTCGGCGCCGGAAGGCGCCCCGGCCGAGTCGGTAGAGGAAGGTGGCCACGTCGTGGTTCTCCCGTTCGGGTCGTGGGACGGATCAGGGCATCAGGCATGGGGGTGCCGGCCCGACGACGAGAGCGGCGTGTCAGGAACAGCGGAAGGACGGCTCCGGGTCCGTGGGTGCGGAACTCCGGGTGTCCGGTGGTGCGGGGAGGACGGAACGGATCAGACGCCGAGGGCGGGGAAGACCACCGCGTCGATGAAGTCGCCGAGGAAGGACCGGTCCACGGACCGGTCCTCGATCAGCGGGAGCGCGATGAACGCCCCGATGAGCAGGTGCGGGACGAAGTCCAGGGCCGGACAGTCCGGGGCGATCTCGCCCCGGTCCACCGCGCGCTGGAGCATCACCTGGAGTCCGTTGATCTCCGGGTCGACCAGCAGCTCCCGCAGCGCCTTGTGGAGCGCGGGGCTCTCGTGGACGGCGTGGGCCAGACCCCGGATGAGCGCGGTGTCCTTGGCCATCTGATCGTCGTCGGAGTGCTCGATCATGACGGTGAAGTCCCCGCGCACGCTGCCCGTGTCGATCTCCCCCAGGGAGACCGGCTGGGTGCACCGCAGAGCCTTCGCGACCAGCTCCGGCTTGCTCCCCCACTGGCGGTAGAGGGTGGCCTTGCTGGACTTCGTACGGGCGGCGACCGCGTCCATGGTCAACGCGTCGTAGCCGACGTCACGCAGCAGGTCGAGGACCGCCGCGTGCAGTTCGGCCTCCCGTTCGGGGGTGATCCGGCTGCGCCGTGACGGCGCCGTCACCGGCGTCTCCGCTGCGCTCATCTCCGCACCCTCCTCACCGGACGAGACCGTTTCGTACGGCACGACCCTACCCGCCCCCACCAAGAGAACGAAACCGTTCCGTTTCGATCCGGCGGTGAGATGGGTCACTGATCCACCGGGCCAGTGGTGGGGCGGGCACCGGTCCAGCGGTGCGATGAGTCACTTGTACGAGTTGCCCGGCCACCCCGGCGCGGAAAGCATGAGGGGGTGAGTCACGACGCCGCGTACCTCCGGTTCCCGCACCTCCACGACGACCTGCTGTGCTTCGCCACCGAGGACGACCTGTGGGTCGCCCCGCTGGTCCCCGAGGGGCGCGCCCCCGGCCGGGCCTGGCGGATCACCGTCGACCGGACCCGGATCGGCCACCCGCGCTTCTCCCCCGACGGCCGGCACATCGCCTTCACCACCTGGCGCAGCCTCGACCCCGAGATCCACCTCGTCCCCGTGGACGGCGGCCCGGCCCGCCGGCTCAGCCACTGGGGGGCCTCCGACACCCGCGTCTGCGGCTGGACCCCGCCCGACGAGGAGGGCCGCAGCGACATCCTGGCCGTCTCCTCGCACGGCCAGCCCTTCTCCTACTTCTCCTGGGCCTACAGCCTCCCGACCGACGGCGGCCCCGGCGGACGCCTGCCCTGGGGCCCCGTCGGCGACATCGCCGTCCACGACGAGGACAGCGGGGGCGGCGGGGGCGAGCGGCGCACCCTGCTGCTCACCGGCAGGCCGCCGCACGAGCCCGCCGCCTGGAAGCGGTACCGGGGCGGCGCCACCGGCCGGCTGTGGCTGCACGGGAAACGGCTGCTGGAGGGCATCGGCGGCCACCTGGACTCCCCGATGTTCGTGGCCGGGCGCATCGCCTTCCTCTCCGACCACGAGGGCGTCGGCAACCTCTACTCCTGCCTGCCCGACGGCACCGGCCTGCGCCGCCACACCGACCACGCCGAGTTCTACGCCCGGCACGCCTCCAGCGACGGCTCCCGGATCGTCTACCAGTGCGCGGGCGAGCTCTGGCTCGTCGACTCGCTGGCACCGGACGCCGTCCCGCGCAGGCTCGCGGTCCGGCCGGGGGGCCCGCGCGCGGGCCGGCGCCCCTACCAGGTCTCCGCCGCCAGCAACGTCGACTCGCTCTCCGTCGACACCACCGGCCGGGCCAGCGCCGTCGTCGTACGCGGCAGCCTCTACTGGCTGACCCACCGCGACGGCCCGGCCCGGACCATCGCCGACACCCCGGGCGTGCGGGTGCGGCTGCCCGAGATGCTCGGCAGCGGCGGGCAGGTCGCCTACGTGACGGACGCGGAGGGCGAGGACGCGATCGAGATCGCCTACCTCCCCCGCGCCTCCGGGGACCGGGAGCCGCGCCGGCCCGTCTCCGGCGGCCTGGGACGCGTCCTCGAACTGGTCTCCGACCCGGACGGGGAGCGGCTCGCCGTCGCCTCCCACGACGGGCGGCTGCTCCTCGTCGACGCGACGGAGGAGGAGCCCGAGGCGCCCGGGGAGCCGTCCCCGGATTCCCCGGATTCCCGGGAGCCTGAGGGGTCCCGGGGCGGGGTCACCGAGCTGATCCGGTCCATCAACGGGCCGGTGACCGATCTGGCGTTCTCCCCCGACGGGGCCTGGCTGACCTGGTCGCACCCGGGCATCGGGCGCTCCCTGCGGCAGATCAAGATGGCCCGGATCTCCGGCCCCGGAGCGGGCGTCGTCCTGGACGTCACCAACGGCCGCTTCGCCGACGAGAACCCGGTCTTCACCCGCGACGGCCGCTACCTGGCCTTCCTGTCGTGGCGCGGCTTCGACCCGGTCTACGACGTCCACACCGGCGACCTGTCCTTCCCGCTGGGCTGCCGCCCGTACCTGGTCCCGCTCTCCTCCGCGACCCCCTCGCCGTTCGCGTTCTCGCCCGACGGACGCCCTGCGGCCGGCGGGCTCGACCCCGTCGAGGGGGACACCGGCGACGGGGCGGTGACCGTGGAGGCGGAGGGGCTGGAGAACCGGGTGACGCCGTTCCCGGTGCCCGCGTCGAAGTACTCGGCCCTGTACCCGGTCAGCGGCGGCGGACTGGTCTGGCTGCGGTGGCCGATCTCCGGCGCCCTCGGCGAGACCTTCGCCAACCCGGCCGACACCAGCGGCAGGCCGACGCTGGAACACTTCGACCTCACCAAGGCCCGCAGGACGGAACTGGCCTCCGGGCTGGACTGGTTCGCGGTCAGCGGCGACGGCACCCGGCTCGTGGTCAACGAGGACGGCGAGCTGCGGGCCGTCCCCGCGACCGAGCCGGGCGACGGCGACTCCACCGTCCACCTGGACCTGCGGCGCATCCTGCACGAGGTGGACCCGGCCGCGGAGTGGCGCCAGGCGTTCGACGAGGCCGGGCGGCTCATCCGCGCCTACTTCTGGGAACCCCGGATGTGCGGCATCGACTGGGACGCGGTCCTGCGCCAGTACCGCCCCCTGGTCGAACGGGTCGCCTCCCCCGACGAGTTCGCCGACCTGCTGCGCGAGGTCCTCGGCGAGCTGGGCACCTCGCACGCCTACGTCTCCCCCGCGCGCCGCAACGAGGGCCCGCCCCACTACCAGCGGGCCATCGGGCTGCTCGGCGCCAACTTCGTGCCCAGGGACGGGAGCTGGGTGATCGGCCGCATCCTGCCCGGCGAGTCCTCCGACTCCAAGGCCCGCTCCCCGCTGGCGGGCACCGGCATCCGGGAGGGCTCGGCCCTCACCCATGTGGACGGCCGGCCGGTGGACCCGGTGGCCGGACCGTTCCCGCTGCTCGCGGCGGCGGGCGGCACCACGGTCGAGCTGACCTTCCGACCACCGACGGGGAACGGCCCCCCGGAACTCACCGAGGACGGGGCCGCCCAGGGTGAGAGCGCCCGGGGCGGGGGCCCGGCCCGCCGGGTCGCGGTCGTCCCGCTCGTCGACGAACGGCCGCTGCGCTACCAGGACTGGGTGGCCAAACGGCGCGCGGTGGTCCGCGACCTCAGCGGCGGCCGGTGCGGCTACCTCCACATCCCCGACACGGGCGGCTCGGGCTGGGCCCAGTTCAACCGCGACCTGCGCCGGGAGATGTCCCGGCCCGCGCTGATCGTGGACGTGCGCGGCAACGCGGGCGGGCACATCAGCGAGCTGGTGATCGAGAAACTGACCCGCTCGATCCTCGGCTGGGACCTGACCCGCGACGCCCAGCCGGTGTCCTACGCCTCCAACGCGCCCCGGGGCCCGATCGTCGCGCTCGCCGACGAGGCGACCGCCTCCGACGGGGACATGATCACCGCCGCCTTCAAGCTGCTGGGCCTGGGCCCGGTGGTCGGCCAGCGCACCTGGGGCGGGGTCGTCGGGATGACCGGCCGTCACACCCTCGGCGACGGCTCGGTGATCACGGTGCCGATGAACGCCGCCTGGTTCCCGGAGTACGGCTGGTCGGTGGAGAACCACGGCGTGGAACCGGACCTGGAGATCCTGCGCACCCCGCTGGACTGGGCGGAGGGACGGTACGCGCAGCTCGACGACGCCGTGGAACTGGCTCTGGAGCTGCTGGAGCAGGACCCGGCCCTCCAGCCGCCCGGATACACGGACGTACCGGACCTCCGCCGCCCCCCACTGCCGCCGCGCGGTACGTAGGAGCGGGGGACGGAGGGCGGAGGACGGAGGGCGGAGGACGGAGGGCAGCCGTGTTTCACGTGAAACACGGCTCCTGTTTCACGTGAAACGACCGCCCGTTTCACGTGAAACACCGCCCCTGGCGGGCCGGAAGGCCGGACCGGGCAGCACGGCGCACCATGCCCGGCCGGACATGAAGGGGGGGGGGGGGGGGGGGGGGGGGGGGGGGGGCGGCCGCCGCCCCCCCCCCGCGGGGGGGGCGCGGGGGGGGGGGCCGCCGCCCCCCCGCAGCCTCGGGGCGCGCCCGCGCGCCCGCGGCAAC